>PTLG01000043.1 GCA_002937995.1 Alphaproteobacteria bacterium MarineAlpha3_Bin7
GTTGTACGTAAGAGTTTATGTACTAAATAACAATGTAGTATTAGTTTAAAGTGCTTGTAGGAAGATCTAATTTTAGGAGGTGACCCTTGTCGACTATGTTAAGTCTCAGAGACAATTTTTATTACGAAAATTTATCTAGTTCAAAAATGTTTTGCTGGTTAAACCTCTTAAATCTTGGCCCAGTATCTTTAGGGCTTTTATTCAGAAGATTTGTGATACTAGGGCTGGTGTTAGTTACAGTTTTTATTTGGAAAAATCCATTAAATGCTCAGGATAGGCCAGTCTCGTTTGCAAACCTGGCTGAGCAGTTGTTGCCAGCTGTGGTGAACATCTCTACCTTGGGCTCAGCTAGTGACAATGGTACTACGTCCGACCAACGCCCGCAATTTCAGTTTCCGCCAGGTTCTCCTTTTGAAGACCTCTTTAGGGATTTTCTTGAAAAGCAGCCGCCGCAGAGGAGAAGGTCCTCTATGGGCTCTGGGTTCATAATCGATAGTTCAGGTATTGTTGTCACGAACAGCCACGTAATTCAAGATGCAGAGGAAATCACAGTAACCCTGCATGATAAGACACAACTAAAAGCTACTTTAGTTGGACGAGATCCTAAAACTGATTTAGCTGTTTTAAAAGTTAAGCCAACTAAGAAATTACCTTTTGTGTCCTTCGGCGACTCAAAAAAGTTGCGCGTTGGAGATTGGGTTATGGCGATCGGTAATCCTTTTGGTTTGGGAGGGTCGGTCACAGCTGGAATAGTTTCTGCGCGAGGTCGAAACATAAATTCAGGGCCATATGATGACTTTATTCAAACGGATGCTTCAATAAACAAGGGTAACTCTGGAGGCCCTTTGTTTAATTTGAGCGGTGAAGTGGTTGGTATTAATACAGCAATATTTTCACCAACAGGCGGCAGTGTGGGGATCGGTTTTTCCATACCCTCCTCTGCAGCAGAACTGGTTATTAATCAGCTCAGGACTTTTGGTCGAACGAAGAGGGGTTGGCTGGGAGTTCGAATTCAGCAAGTAACCGATGAAATAGCAAAAAGTCTTGGTTTAAAAGAGGTCGCAGGAGCATTGGTGGCGGAAGTTACTAAAAATAGTCCCGCAACAGGTAAAATACGACAAGGCGACATTATTTTAACTTTTAATGGCCAAAAAGTTAAAGCAATGAGGAACCTGCCTGGGATTGTTGCCAACACCGAAATTGGCAAAAGAGTGCCAGTAGTTGTTTGGCGTAACGGCAGAAAAGTCTCGATTTCAATATCAGTTGGTGAATTAAAAGAAGAGCAAGTGACTAAGGTGAAAAAGTCTCCAGCAATTACAACTAAAGCCAAAGAATTAAAAATTCCGCAGCTTGGATTAGCAGTTGCGAAAATTAATCAAACCAATAAAAAGAGATTTGGGCTAAAAAATAATGCAAAGGGGGTAGTGATTACTTCTGTAGATCCAAAAGGCCCTGCTGCAAGTAAGAGGCTAACAGTTGGGCAAACTATTATCGCTATCGACCAAACTGAAATCATAACTCCCAGGGACATAGAGAGAAAGATAAAATCTGCAATTAAAGCTGGACGGACTTCTGTGCTAATACTGAGAGACAGTCCAAATGGACCAGGTTATATTGCGGTACCCTTTAGGCGTAAATAATAATAACTAATAAAGGTGTTTTTGATTGGTAGAATTGTAATTGATAAACTTGCTAGCAGCACGCAAATTGGGCATTGCGGTTATTGCTTTTTTACTTTTCTATTGCAGTAGAGATTTTAATGAATAGCCTCCTTGCCCCATTTTCTGCACTTAGGCCATCACCTGAGTATGCTCAGGCGGTGGTCGCTCCCCCATATGACGTAATTGGTCGAGATGAAGCCCGGGAACTATCCATGGGGCAACCATGGAGTTTCCTTCATATTTCAAGACCTGAAATTGATTTACCTAGTGATGGTGACTTCAGCTCGACTGAAATCTATAGAAAAGGCTCTAAATACTTGCAGAAAATGTTGGATGCAGGCGTATTGGTGAGGGACAAAAGGCCTTCTTTTTATATTTACAGAATAGAGTCCGATGGTAAAACTCAGACAGGGTTTGTTGGGGCAGGTTTGGTTGAGGCCTATGAAAAAAATCTAATACGTCGGCATGAATTAACCCGACCAGATAAAGAAAAAGATAGAGTTGATCAAATATTATCTGTAAATGCCCACACTGGCCCGGTATTGGCTGTCCATAGCAGCCACCAGCCCCTCAATACAATAAGTCAGTGTTTTTGCGACGAGAATAGTCCTGAATATTCAGTAGAGCATCAGGGAGCTACACACAGCTTGTGGTCTATTCATAAACCAGAGTTAGTGCAAAAAATTATGACGGAATTCGATAATTTGGGTGTTATATACATTGCGGACGGCCATCATAGGTCGGCAGCAGCATCTCGGGTGGCAAAAATAAAGAGGGACGCTAATCCTACGCATAATGGCAGGGAGCCTTATAATAGATTTTTGGTGGTAAGTTTTCCTGAGACTGAAGTTAGAATATTAGACTATAACAGGGTGGTAAAAGGTTTTAATAACCTCTCTCAAGGTGACTTTTTAGCCGCTCTAGAAAATAATTTTAGGGTTTCAGTCTCCAGTTCCCCTGTGAGACCAACTCGATCTTTGTCTTTTGGTTTATACCTGCACGGTAAATGGTATGAGATTAATTATCTTGGGGATACAAAAGGCTATAGCAGCGAGACAGATATTCTTGACGTTAATATTTTACAAAATTCTATACTTTCGCCAATTTTGAAGATTGGAGATCCGCGTATTGATCCCCGTATTGGGTTTGTGGGCGGAACCAGGGGACTTAGTGAGCTTGAAAGGCTTGTTGACTCAGGATCTTGGTCGGTTGCTTTTTCCTTATTTCCCACATCTATGAACCAACTTATGGCTGTTGCCAATGAGTCTAAGATTATGCCACCAAAGTCAACTTGGTTTGAGCCAAAGCTTGCTGATGGTTTAGTGTCTTTGGCATTGGATTAGTGAAGCTAGTTTTTTTTTGATACAGGGGTACTGATTATATAATATTTACCAGGTATGTAATGCCAAATTCCCATAAACTGAGGTTTGGAAATGGTCTGGGCACCTAAGAGTCATAAGAACTTCAGTATTTGGTTTGCAGAAATTCTTTAATACCATGAAGACTCTTCTTAAGGGGCAGGCATTTGGGCAATCAAAATAAAAGTGATAAGAGCTTAGATATATATATAATAGCTGGTCCGACGGCTTCGGGTAAATCGAGTTTAGCGTTAAGGTTAGCATCTGACATTGGTGGAGTGATAATTAATGCCGACTCGATGCAAGTTTATAAGGAGCTCAGCATATTGACTGCTCGGCCTAGCGAAGAAGATGAAGCGCTGGTTCCACATAAGCTTTACGGTACAATGTCGGTAGCAGAAAAAAATTCCGCAGTAAAATGGCGAGAAATGGCGCTAGCGGAAATTAATAATGCAAGAAAGCTTAATAAAACCTCTATTCTTGTAGGTGGAACTGGGCTGTATTTTAAAACGTTATTGGAGGGTCTGGCACAAATCCCTCCAATAAGTCCCCAGGCTAGTGTCGAGGCAAAAGCCTTGTTGGAGGAGCTAGGGGTCGAAAATATGTATAAGAAATTAGTTAAAATTGATCCAAAAATAGCTAGCAAAATTTCTCAAAACGACTCTCAGCGGATTTCTCGAGCAATCGAGGTATTTATATCAACAGGCATACCGCTCAGTGAATGGCACGAGAGTGCTAAGCTGTTGCCCCCATTAGGAGGCAACGTAAAAAAAATACTTTTTGATCCTCCTAGGGAAGTATTATATCGCGCATGCGATCAGCGCTTCGAATTGATGCTTGAAAAAGGAGCCTTAGAGGAAGTAGATAAGCTTATCAGATTACCTTTAGATCCTTCACACCCAATACTTAAGGTCTTGGGTGTAAGAGAGTTAGCGCTATTTTTAAAAGGTGAAATTGGATTCGATTTAGCTAAAAAGAGGTCACAACAGGCGACGCGGCGTTATGCAAAACGCCAATCAACATGGTTTAGGAACCAATTCGGAAAGTCTAAACGCCTATCTGCGCAATATTCAGAAAGTTTATATAGAAAAAACTTTTCATAAATTTGTCTCTAGGTATTGACCTCAACATGGATAAGTTATAGTTTCCCAGCGTTTTATGGCTTATTATGGATGATTTTCTTCTATTTCAGTATTTTAAGTTCTTGATGAAATCGGTTTTAATCCCCATTTAATAGCAAAGAAGTATTTTTTTGGTTAGGAGAAAATTATGGTTGGTAACCGCCTCACTGGTGGAGAAATTATTTTACGAGCTCTAGGTGACCAAGATGTAGATGTACTATTTGGTTATCCTGGAGGCGTTACTCTACCTCTTTATGACAAAATTTTTCAACAAAATAAGATCAGACATATTCTTGTTGGACATGAGCAGGGTGGTGTACACGCGGCTGAAGGTTATGCACGTTCTACTGGTAAGACGGGAGTAGTTTTGGCAACTTCTGGTCCGGGAGCTACCAATACAGTCACAGGATTAGTGGACGCTATGATGGATAGTATCCCTCTTGTTTGTATTACTGGCCAAGTTGTTAGTTCTCTCATAGGTAATGATGCTTTTCAGGAGGCAGATACTACTGGGATAACTAGAGCTGCAACCAAGCATAATTATTTGGTTAGATCGACAGATGATTTGGCGAGAATTATACACGAGGCATTTTACGTAGCAAAGAATGGTAGGCCTGGTCCTGTTCTTATTGATATACCTAAAGATGTTATTTTAGATACAGGTGAGTACGTTGTACCTGAGGATGTTTCGCCCAGAAATTATAAGCCAAAAACAGAGGGTGATGAAGACAAAATCAAGGAAGCTGTAGATTTGCTGGCTGTAGCACGAAAGCCAATAATTTATGTTGGGGGAGGCGTTATTAACTCTGGTCCTGAAGCCTCTAAGTTAGTTGAGAAATTAGTAGATTTAACGGGTTATCCCTGTACTACGACACTAATGGCTTTAGGTGCTCTGCCGGCTTCTCATCCCAATTTTTTAGGGATGCCAGGTATGCACGGCACTTATGAAGCAAACATGGTAATGCATGAGTGTGATGTAATGTTAAACATAGGTGCTCGATTTGATGATAGAGTGACTGGAAAAGTAGACGGCTTTTCGCCACAATCAAAGAAAATACATATCGATATCGACCCGTCATCTATAAATAAAAATGTATTTGTAGACATAGGTATCATAGGTGATGCCCAGGGTATCGTGAAAAAGTTGATAGAGGGTTGGAGTGAGAAAGATATAGAGAAATCGTCTGATTTAAAGCCTTGGTGGAACAAGATAAAAGCTTGGCGAGAAATAAATTGTTTATCTTACAAACAGGGTGACCAAGTTATTAAGCCCCAATATGCACTAGAACGCCTGAGAGAAATAGTGAATGGGGACGATGTCTATGTTACAACCGATGTTGGACAGCACCAAATGTGGGCTGCACAATTTTTGCATTTTGAGGAGCCAAATAGGTGGATGACTTCAGGTGGTCTGGGAACCATGGGCTATGGGGTTCCAGCGGCTATGGGGGTACAAGTAGCGCACCCTAATTCGAAGGTAATTTGTGTCACTAGTGAAGGGTCGCTAATGATGAATATACAGGAAATGGCTACTATTTCTAAATATAACTTGCCAGTTAAGATTTTTAATTTGAATAACAAGGTTCTTGGAATGATACGGCAGTGGCAAGAGTTGTTTCACGGCAATAATGAGAGTGAGTGTGACCTATCAAGTGGTGTAGACTTTATTGCCTTAGCAAAAGCGTTTGGTTTCAAGGCTATCGATATTGTTGATCCAGCAGAGGTGGATTCTGGAATTTCTCAAATGCTTGAAATAGAGGGACCAGTTTTTTTAAATATAGCAGTTGACCGTAACGAAAATGTGTTCCCCATGATCCCAGCTGGAGCAGCACATAATGAGATAGTTTTGGGTCCTAATCAGAGCATCCAGAATGTTGGGGCAGAAAATAATGTGATGGCTTAGATAGTTTTTAAAACTATGATTAGAATAATATAATAGGGTTTCAAAAATTACAAAATTTGATCAATTTCAATTTGTTTTAATTTGGGATAAAAATATTGAGTAATAATTTAGAAATTGATGGTATCAATGATCATACATTTTCGGTTGTTGTAGATAATGAATCTGGGGTGTTGCATAGAGTTGTGGGCCTTTTTTCGGGAAGGGGCTATAATATTGATAGTTTAACAGTTTCTGAAATAGATAGAGATGAAGGTTATTCTAAAATTACGATTGTGACCTCAGGGACAGCGCCCGTAATTGCGCAGATACGAGCTCAGTTAGAGCGACTGGTTCCAGTAAGAAAAGTATCAGATTTGACAAGGGATGGCAGATCAGTGCAGAGAGAATTAGCACTGATTAAGGTTCAGGGGACTGGTGAAAAAAGGATTGCTGCTATGGAATTAGCGGATAAGCTAAATGCTCAGGTTGTTGATAGCACGGCAGAATCGTTCGTATTTGAGATCGTAGGAAGTTCTGATACCCTTGACAGATTTATTGATGAGGTTAAACAACTTGGGTTAGTCGATGTATCTAGAACAGGAATAGTTGCAATCGCTCGAGGTGCGGAGGGCATGTAGTCTAGAAATCTTGTTGCTGGTTAAACTTGTGGATGTTTTAAAGGAGGAAAATGTGAGGGTATTTTACGATAGGGACGCTGATATAAATTTAATAAAAAAGAAGAAAGTTGCTATAGTAGGTTATGGCAGTCAAGGCCATGCTCATGCATTGAACTTGCGTGATAGCGGTGTGGAAGAGGTAGCAGTAGCACTTAGGCAGGGGTCTGGAAGTATTAGTAAAGCGGAGTCAGAGGGTCTTAAAGTATTAACGCCTTCTGAAGCTGCATCGTGGGCAGATGTCCTAATGATATTGGCACCCGACGAAATACAAGCGGATTTGTATTATTCAGAGATTCACGATAATCTAAAAGACGGTTCGGCAATAGCTTTTGCGCACGGTCTTTCCGTGCATTTTGGGTTAATTACGCCTCCAGATGGCATTGATGTATTTATGATTGCGCCCAAGGGGCCAGGACATACCGTTCGGTCTGAATTTGTTAGGGGAGCTGGCGTTCCCTGTTTGGTTGCGGTTGATAAGAATCCTACTGGTTCGGCATTAGAGGTAGCTCTATCTTATGGTAGTGCAATTGGTGGTGGACGATCGGGTATCATCGAGACAACCTTTAAGGAAGAATGCGAGACCGATTTGTTCGGTGAGCAGACAGTACTGTGTGGTGGATTAACATCTCTAATAACAGCTAGCTGGGAGACCTTGGTGGAAGCAGGTTATGCTCCTGAAATGGCTTATTTTGAGTGTTTGCACGAGGTAAAGCTAATAGTAGATTTGATGTATGAGGGTGGTATTGCGAATATGCGTTATTCTATATCTAACACTGCTGAATATGGAGATTATTTGAGTGGACCCAGGGTAATTGATGCAGGTGTTAAAGAGAGGATGAAGCATGTATTGGAAGACATACAATCTGGTAAATTTGTTCAAGATTGGATGATGGAAAATAAAGTTGGAGCACCCCGTTTTAAATCTATGAGGCGTAGAGCAGCGAGCCATGATATAGAAAAGGTAGGAAAAAAATTGCGAGACATGATGCCCTGGATAGCGGAAAATGCGTTGGTTAATAAGGAAAAAAATTAGTACCGGATTTAATATGGTTTTTCACTTATTTGGAAATTTGTTGTGGTGAGAAAGAAGCAAGAATCAAATAGAATTATCATTTTTGACACTACTATGCGCGATGGTGAGCAATCGCCAGGGGCGTCAATGAACCTATCGGAGAAGCTCAGAATAGCAGAAGTTCTAGAGGCGATGGGAGTTGACATTATCGAGGCTGGTTTTCCAATTGCCTCTGAAGGTGATTTTGAAGCAGTTAATGAAATAGCTAAAATTCTAAAGACGGCAACTGTATGCGGTTTGGCTAGATCTAGTAAAGAAGATATAGACAGGTGTGCAGAGGCTCTTAAACCCTCAGAAAATCGCAGAATCCATACTTTTATTTCTACTAGTCCTCTTCATATGAAATTTAAGCTACAAATGGGTCCTGAGGAAGTTCATCAAGCTGTAATAGATAGTGTTAAGTATGCGCGGAATTTTACTGATGATGTCGAATGGTCACCTGAAGATGGCTCCAGGACGGAACACAGTTTTCTATGTAGAACCGTTGAGTCTGCGATAAAATACGGAGCAAAGACTATAAACATCCCAGATACCGTTGGATATGCTATCCCTGAGGAGTTCGGAGCATTAATAGCGATGTTGATGAATAAAGTTCCTAATATAGATAAGGCAAGATTATCTGTTCATTGCCATAATGACCTTGGTCTGGCGGTTGCTAACTCCCTTGCAGCTGTAAAGTCTGGCGCGAGACAAGTAGAATGTACAATTAATGGTTTAGGAGAGAGAGCGGGAAATGCCGCGATGGAAGAAATAGTCATGGCACTAAGAACAAGGTCTGACAGCTTACCTTATCACAACAATATTAATACTGAGCACATAACTAAGGCTTCACGTTTGGTTTCAACAATAACTGGATTTTCCATACAACCTAATAAAGCTATTGTTGGTGCAAATGCATTTGCGCACGAAGCAGGAATTCATCAGGACGGTGTTCTTAAGAACGCACAAACATACGAAATAATGACACCAGAAAGTGTTGGATTAACTGAGAGTAAGCTTGTGATGGGCAAACACTCCGGCCGTCATGCTTTTAGACAAAAACTGGAAGAACTAGGTTATGAACTTGGAGATAATGCCGTTCAAGATGCTTTCAAGAGATTCAAGGATTTGGCTGATCTAAAAAAGGATATTTATGATGAGGATATTATAGCCCTTGTAGATGATGCAGTTGTAAGAAGTAATGATAGGATTCAACTTGTATCACTTGAAGTTTTATGTGGTACCGAGCATAGACCGCCGAGCGCCAAGTTGCGTCTTAATTTTGATGGGGATGAAAAATATTCTGAAACAACTGGGGATGGGCCAGTAGATGCCATATTCACTGGAATAAAGGAGCTCACTTCTCAGTCTCCAAAGTTGCAACTCTATCAAGTTCATGCTGTTACCCAAGGTACAGATGCACAGGCGGAAGTTACGGTTAGACTGGAGGAAAATGGTAAGACCGTTAACGGAAAGGGTGCCGACACTGATACCATGGTTGCATCTTCGAAAGCCTATATTAATGCACTTAATAAATTGTTGGTTAAAAGGGAAAAAACAGCGCCAGCCGCTCTTTCCGCCTAAGAATATTAGATATCTTATGACTTGTAACATTACTTTGTTCTCGGTAGTTTTTCTTGTTAGTCTAATTTTCTTTTCGGGGTTATAAGTGATTTTTAGTTTTTACATCACACCTAATTTGATATATCAAATTAGTCATGAATTACTAATAGATTGGGGGTTGTAATCTAGCTCTATGCTTTCATCATTGTTTGGTTTTTTATCAGCTGATATGGCTATCGATTTAGGTACTGCCAATACACTTGTATACGTTAAGGGTCGGGATATTGTATTGAACGAGCCATCTGTTGTCGCGATTGCAAAAGTGAGAGACAAAAACCAGGTTTTAGCAGTTGGAGAAGAAGCCAAGCTTATGTTGGGGCGTACCCCGGGTAATATAGAGGCCATTCGACCTTTAAAAGACGGCGTGATAGCTGATTTTGATATTGCTGAGGAAATGATTAAATATTTTATCCGCAAGGTTCATAATCGTAGGACCTTTGCGTCTCCTCTTGTAGTAATATGTGTTCCGTCTGGTTCAACGGCGGTGGAACGAAGGGCAATACAAGAGTCAGCTGAAGCAGCCGGTGCTAGAAGAGTTTTTTTGATAGAGGAGCCAATGGCTGCTGCTATTGGCGCAGGTTTGCCAGTAACAGAGCCAACAGGCTCTATGGTGGTTGATATTGGTGGAGGTACGACGGAGGTAGCAGTCCTTAGTTTGGGTGGAATCGTATATGCTCAGTCAGTTCGAGTTGGAGGCGATAAAATGAATGACGCTATAATCGCCTACATTCGCAGAACACATAACCTTTTGGTAGGGGAAACTAGTGCAGAGAGGATAAAGGAGGAAATTGGTACAGCTTGCCCACCGGAAGACGGTGAAGGTGAAACTATGGAAATTAAAGGCAGAGATTTAATGAATGGTGTTCCTAAGGAATTGACAATCAGTGAGCGTCAAATGTCCGAGGCCTTAGCTGAACCTGTTACTCAAATAATTGAAGCCGTTAAAACAGCTTTGGAACACACTGCTCCAGAACTGGCCGCAGATATAGTTGACAAGGGAATTGTTTTAACAGGTGGTGGTGCCTTACTTGGTAATTTAGATTATGTGTTAAGATATGCCACAGGTTTGCCAGTATCGATAGCGGACGGCCCTTTATCATGTGTGGCAATGGGCACTGGTCGAGCTCTTGAGGAAATGAAAAAATTGAGGCATGTTTTGTCCAGTATGGGCTAGGTTAAATAAACGTCCAAGCTCCAGGGTTGGAAATTAACTGATTAGTCTTTAGTGGTTTTAACAAATGGATTATCGGGCATACAATTTTATAAGAGCAGCTAGGCCATTCCATAAACTCTTGCAAAGATTTATGTTTTTGGGTCTAGTTCTTGTGTGTTTTTTTATTATGCTTGTTGGTAAGCTGGATGCAATACTAGTTGATAAATTGAGATCAAGTGTTGTTGGCGCTTTAATACCTATCATAGATGTAATGTCCCACCCAATTGCTAGTGTTACAGAGGTCATCAATGACCTTGCCTCACTTCCCGGGATACGCGAAACAAATATTAAGCTAGAAAGAGAGAACCTATATCTTCGGCAGTGGTATTTGACGGCCAGAAAGCTACAGGCAGAAAATAATCAACTACACGCACTTTTAAGTTCTGTTAGTAATACGAATCGTAGCTACATTACAGCTAGAGTGGTAGCTAGTTTTTCTGGGCCTTTTAAAAACTCGCTCATCGTCAATGCCGGACTAGGGCAAGGTGTAAAAAGTGGACAAGCCGTGTTAAGTCAGCAAGGTCTTATTGGCAGGGTGGTTCAGGTGGCCGAAAATACCTCAAGGGTCTTACCAATAACGGATATAAAGTCTCGTGTTCCAGTAGTACTAGAAACTAATCGACTAAGGGCCATAATGGTAGGAAATAACTCTAGTTCTCCGAATCTTGCATATATTCCGCAAGGGAGCCAACTAATTGTTGGGGATCGCATTTATTCATCTGGTGATGGCGATGTTTTCCCTGCTGGACTGCCGGTAGGTGTTATTTTAGCAGTTAACGGAGATGAGGCCTCGATACAACCTTTTGAAAAATTCAATAGGGTTCAATTTGTACGAATTGTTAAATTACAACAGCCAATTTTCATCAGATCTGGTCCTAAGGTGGAATGAGAGAGATGGGTTTTTAGCGAGATGTTTAGATTTAATTGGCAGGATATTGATTATGCTGCTCGTAAACTTGTTCCCTTTTTTTTCTCTCTGTTTCTAGTCTTGGTAAGTTTTATTCATATCCCAATTTTTACCTTTTCAGAGATAGCCCCTGTTATTCCGCTAGTTTCTATTTATCATTGGGCAGTTTATAGGCCTAATTTAGTCCCAGCATGGAGTGTTTTTTTACTTGGAGCGATTTATGATTCGTTGTCTGCTACACCTCCAGGACTATATGCGTTAATTTTCTTGACAGTTTATGGTCTGGTTATCTGGCAGAGAAAATTTGTCTTTGGTAAAAACTTTTTTGTGTATTGGTTAGGCTTTGTAATAGTTTATTTGTTAACCTCTATACAGGCTTGGGTCATAGCCTCCATTTGGTATCATTCGTTTATTAACCTGACTCCAATTGTTTTTCAGTTGATTATAATTACAGGTTTGTTCCCAGTTATAGCGCTGATCTCTCTAGCCATACAAAGAGCTTTTTTATCGGATGAATTAGATGCATCGTGACGTTGATAGATATAAAAAATTTAGTAGACGCGGCTTATTTTTGTTTGGGGGAAATATAGCCTTGATGTCAGTTTTAATTGGCCGTATGGGTTATCTTCAAATTTTCGAGTCAGAAAAATATAAAACTCTTGCGGAAGATAACAGAATTAGTCTCAAACTGTTGTCTCCCTTGAGGGGCAGAATTCTTGACAGAAAAGGCCGCCCTATGGCGATCAATAAGAAAAACTATAGAGCCATGTTGCTTCCGGCGAAGTTGACTTCACGAGAGTCTGTTTATTCTGAAATAGCTAAGATATTAGGCTTAGATAAACAGGAACTTAGTCGTCTAAAAAAACGGGTATTAAGGTCAAGTCGATTTTCACCTGTTGTACTAAAGGAAAACTTGACTTGGCGCCAGGTTGCATCGATTGAGGCAAGGGCAATAGAATTGCCTGGTGTGTTAGTGGAAGTAGGAGAGTCTCGTTATTACCCCGATGGTAAAATTTCTGGCCAGATCGTAGGCTATGTGTCATCTGTGTCTGATAAAGACAATGTAAAGGGTCCGTTAAAGCGATTGCCTGGATTTAAAGTCGGTCGTGCGGGAGTGGAAAAAGTTTATGATGCGGCATTAAGAGGTAAAGAGGGGGCAAGGCAAATAGAGGTTAACGCATTTGGCCAAGAGATCAGAGAGCTTAGCAGGAAAGTGGGTGACCCTGGAAATGAAGTTTGGTTGACCGTTGATAAGGAGCTACAAAGGTTTACTACAAATCGTTTGAAATCTCAGTCAGCTTCTGCAGTGGTTATTGATGTCCATACGGGTGAAGTTTTAGCTTTAGTATCAACTCCTGGCTTTGATCCTAACGTTTTCTCAAGGGGGCTTTCTCACGAAGAGTGGAAAAAAATTACATCCGATCCCATGTTTCCACTCCATAATAAAGCAATCTCAGGTCAATATGCCCCAGGTTCAGCGTTTAAGATGATAGTTGCACTCGCAGCTTTAAAAAATAAAGTTATTTCTCCACGGACTAAGATTTATTGCAATGGGGAATTTGAATTAGGAGAAAAGCTTTTTTACTGTTGGAAAAAAGATGGTCACGGAACAATGGATCTGCACAATGCTATTTCACAATCTTGTGACTGTTATTTTTATGAGGTTGCTCTTAAGACAGGAATAGATCGAATTGGGGCAATAGCGCAGGACCTGGGCTTGGGCCAATTATTCGATTTTGAATTACCTGGAGAAAAAAAGGGTCTTATACCATCAAAAATATGGAAGAAAAAACAGGGCAAACTGTGGCATCCAGGAGAAACCTTGCAGGCAGGCATAGGGCAGGGGTTTGTTCTAGCAACACCTCTACAGCTAGCAGTTATGACAGCTAGGCTCGTGAATGGGGGTAAGGCTATCGTACCCCAGATTACCAAAACAATTAGGTCATCGGTTGATTCAAATCAATTTAAGTCGGTAAAAGAGGCACCTATAATCAGTTCCCTAAACCAGGCGCATTTAGAGTTGATCGTAAAGGCAATGGGGGCGGTAACTAATTCCCCCTCAGGCACTGCCTATAAAACTAGCTCAAAATTACCGGGTTTGGCCTTTGGTGGTAAGACTGGCACGGTTCAGGTGCGCAGAATATCAGAGGAAGAAAGGGAGACTGGTGTTTTGAAAAACACCGAATTAGAGTGGCATGAGCGGGACCACGCGATTTTTGTTGGGTTTTCTCCACTAACACAACCAAGGTACGCGGTATCTGTGATTGTTGAACATGGTGGGAGTGGCTCTGCTATTGCTGCTCCAGTTGCTAGGGATATACTTTTTGAGGTTAAGCGCAGGTATATAAAAAGAAATATGGTAGCAATTGATTGATTTACTAGTCGTTGGCTGTGGCGCTAAGGTCAAAAGTATTTAGGAGGCCCAAATATTTTAATAGAAAAAAAATCAATTGCGTCTGATGTCTTCGCAAAGTTTGTTCAACTAAATTGGGGTTTAGTGCTTCTGACGATGCTCTCTGCTTGCGTAGGATTTATAATGCTTTATTCAGCTGCAAGCGGAAGCTTTGAGCCCTGGGCAGTAAAGCAAATGATCAGGTTCGGGTTGGGATTTGTTTTGATGTTAAGCGTGGCCCTAACTCCTATTCATTTTTGGCTTCGTAATGCATATTTTCTCTATATTTCATGTCTTATCTTAATAGTATTAGTTGAAATCATTGGTACCGTTGGTATGGGTGCTCGTCGGTGGATAGATTTGGGATTTGTCGCGGTTCAGCCTTCAGAATTTATGAAAATTATTGTTGTTCTGGCGCTAGCTCGCTATTTTTATGCTAGTCAGCTAGGAGATGTGAAGCGTTTAACTCACCTCATAATTCCAATAGTTTTAGTTTCAGTTCCCGTATTTTTTATTATTCGCCAACCAGATCTTGGAACAGCACTTCTTTTGATTGCAAGTGGTGTAATTATATTTTTTCTAGCAGGCGTAAGATTCAGAGTTTTTATTTTTTCAGCTATTGCCGGGATAGCAGCAATAATTCCTGTATGGAAATATATACTTCATGACTATCAGAAAGCGAGGTTGATGACCTTTTTGCGTCCAGATCAAGATCTATTAGGTTCTGGATATCATGTAATGCAGTCCAAAATAGCCTTGGGATCAGGGGGTATAACTGGCAAAGGGTTTTTGGCGGGGAGCCAGAGCCATTTAAGTTTTTTACCAGAAATGCATACTGATTTTATTTTTACAATGCTGGCGGAAGAGTTTGGTTTCATAGGTGGCGTAGTTCTATTGTTGCTATACTTATCTATGGTTATTTATGGTTTTGTTATAGCGCTGAAATGTAAAAATCAATTCGGGCGCCTTATTAGTATGGGAGTCATGAATGTATTTTTTTTGAACTATTTTGTTAATATAGCAATGGTTATGGGTTTGTTGCCTGTAGTAGGCATGCCCCTTCCACTAGTCTCATACGGAGGAACATCTCTAATTACCCATATGTTTGGTATTGGTCTTGTATTATGTGTTTTTGTAAATCGTGATGTTAATTTAAGGCCAGGGTCAGCAGAGATAATCAGTTAACAGTTAATCAATTAAATTTAAATGGTTTATATTTTTATATGAAAGATATTTAGGAGTGTTATCATGACAGCGACACTTATTAATGCATTTATTGTTCCCGCTGATAAGGAGGAAGAGTTTTTAGAAAACTGGAAAAAAACGACGGACTATTTCTCCCGGCGGAAAGGATTTATAGAGACTCTTTTACACCGCAATACTGGTGTTGGTAATCAGACCTTCATGTACATAAATCTGGCTAAATGGGAAAATAAAGAAGTTTGGAATCAGCTTCACACAGAATTCAAGCCAACCGAATATAATATTGAGGGTGTCAAAGGGCATGCAGCATGCTTTGAACCTGTAATTAATGTTAAGTATCAGGGTAGCAAATAGCAAAGCTGTTCCCTTGCCTTGAGATAAACATGCCTTGTTATAATTATAAATGGGAAGTTGTCTAAATCATTGAAAGTCTATAAATAATTAACTTGGGTTTAAGGGCGATTAGCTCAGTTGGTAGAGCAGCTGACTCTTAATCAGCGGGTCATAGGTTCGAATCCTATATCGCCCACCAGATAATTAAAGCTTGTTAAAGCTCGTATAAGTTTTGGAAAAGAGGTAAGAATTGTGATTTCACAAAATAGAGTTGCGCTAGTAACGGGTTCGTCATCGGGTATAGGTAGTGCGGTGGCTAACGTATTTGCAAGTAGTGGCTATAATTTAATTATAAATTATTCAAGTAGTGCTGAACGTGCCAAGGAAACATTGGCTAACTGCGAGAAACTTGGTTCTGAAGTTGTTAGTGTAAGATGTGATGTATCGAACGAGAAAGAGGTTTTAGAGCTGGTTTCTATTTGTGAACAACGATTTGGGAGATTAGATGTCTTAGTAAATAATGCAGGAACTACAATGAACGTGCCACCAAAGAAAATAGATGAGGTGGACTTAGATGAATGGGATCGAGTGTTTGCAGTAAATGTAAGAGGTATGTTTCAGGTTTCTAGGGCCGCAAGAAATCTTCTTAAGGAATCTGATAATGCGTCAATTATAAACATGTGTTCTGTGGCGGGTCTTAGACCTGGGCCTCAGCCATTTGCTTATGCGGCTAGCAAAGCAGCAGTTGCAAATTTAACAAAAACTCTAGCGGGGTTTTTAGGTCCAGAAA
>PTLG01000044.1 GCA_002937995.1 Alphaproteobacteria bacterium MarineAlpha3_Bin7
AACTGTTCAGTTAGGGGATGGAAAGTTGTTGGCAAGGTCTCTGGAAATACCTGTAATAAATGATTTTCGTTCTGAAGATGTGAAGAATGGGGGGGAAGGTGCACCACTTGCACCAATATTTCACTCCGTCTTGGCAAAGACATTAGAAAAACCGGTAGCTATATTAAATATAGGCGGTGTAGCTAATGTAACTTGGGTAGGTAAACAAATAGATGAATTGATTGCATTCGATGTGGGTCCGGGTAATGCAATGATTGATGATTGGGTTTTCTCGCACGGTTTAGGTGATTACGATAAAAATGGGGGCATAGCTGCCAGCGGTTTTGTGAATGCAGATATTTTAAACCAATATTTGAGTCACAATTTTTTCTACGAAAAACCTCCCAAGTCTCTGGACAGAAATAGTTTTTCTCTCGAACTCGTTAAGGGCCTCACGATCGAAGATGCGACAGCTACACTATCGGAGTTCACAGCGGAGAGCATACGAAACTCACAAGTATTTTTTCCAAGCCCGGTAACCCAATGGATAGTTTGTGGGGGGGGAAGACTTAATGGCGAATTAATGCGGATGCTTCGAGTGAAATTAGATGCACAGGTAGTGAGATCAGAGGAAGTAGGTTGGGATGGGGATGCACTTGAGGCACAGGCTTTTGCTTTTTTAGCCGTTCGCAGTATGATGAAATTACCCTTAAGTTTTCCAAATACCACAGGGGTAAAAAAATCCACAGTTGGTGGTGTGCTCAACTTGCCTTAGAATAGGGCGAGATTGGTGCTTATAAAACTCGCACTTTAATAAATTGAGTTTACCTCCCTAGCCGATCCTTTAGATAAAGTTAAGAAATTTGTATTTGATGAGATTGAAAGAGCTGGCATCGTGAAAATTGATGTTATTGATATTTAAAGAAGTACGCTGCTGACAACTTCTAAAATCTTGTGTTCGATGGACTTGAAGGTTTGTAATGTTAAACCAGCTCAAGCAGACCTATCCAATTTTAGATCTTATTAACGACAAATTCTTCTGGCATATAAGGTACTAGCTGCCAGTAAAGTTCCTTTCTAGTAGTTCTTAAATCTGATGCAAAAGAACACCCCGCCTCTTTTCGGCGATCACTTATTAGGTGATCCATAAAACCACCTAGTGGACTGTTTATAAAAGGGTGGTGGTCATCTTCATAGTCTTTTCTTATATCAAAGCTTTTAACCGCAAATTTGGCTTCAAAATATTTGCGAAGTTCGTCATAAACAAAACAATCATGCCATTCAGGAAGGTCAAAAATCATATCTTGATCATAGATGTTTTTCCAAAACTCCATAAACTCTATATTGGAATTATGCTGGAGATCAAAACCCATGAAACCTGTTTCTGAATGCTTATCACGTCTACCTAAGTAAGATGTATAATAACCTTTTGGCAAAATTTGATTTAGAAAGGCGTTGGTTATAGGCTTGAAAAATATAGTGTCAGCATCAATCCAGTACAGTTTTTCACTTGGGTTTGAGAGTGCGCAATGAGTGAGCGCAAAAACTTTGTGGCAAAACTTAACCGCGTCATAACGATAATTTTTTGTTTTACCATCTACAAACCCATTCGCCTTAGCATTATTCATATGGCGAGCTTTGAATTCTATAATTTCTGGACATATTTTGCTAAACATTCGGGTTTCGATTTGTTCAGTGGTTTTAATGGGTAGGGGGGCCTCTAAATAAATTATCAGCTTTACTTTTTTAGGCCAAAACCTTGCGAATTGTTCTATAAACCTTTTTCCATATGAATAGTAACCCAGGGGGCTAAAAGAGGTAACAACAGTTCGAGTAAATTTTTGAGAGCTCTTTTCTATTTTTTTTTGCTCAAGGGATAATTTTCTCATAAAGTTTTTACCAGTTGCAGCCATTTGAATAACTCCACCACTGTCTAGTCGGTCACAAGCGGGCAGGATAAAGTGATCAATATTTGTCAGTAGCTCATTACAGCCAACTTTTTTGGTTGTTGGGCAGTTCCCATTTTCATCTGGCGTATAGTAATCGTCTAAAACTATGGTTTTACTATTTTTGAGTTGGTTATAATCTGACTGAATTGTCTCAATTGAATGGCCCCCATCAATATAGGATAAATCTGCTTCACCCAGAATATGTTCTTTTTGTGTTTTTGGGTCGGGCCAACTAGCGTTAATATTGGCCCTAATTGTTTGACGAGTGTTTCCCTTTATAAGGTTAAAGGTAAATCCTTTATTACTTCTTTGAAATTTCTCTAATTTCTCTTTTACTTCTTCTAATTTAGTATGAGAGCGAAAATTAAATTCCTGAATATCAATACTTTCAGATGAGCCTTCAAAAAGATCAAATCCCCAGTAGTGGACAGCAGTTTGATGTCGTAAAGCTGTTTTTGCCATAATAAGGGCATGGTCACCATTCCAAGTGCCTACTTCAACAATGGTCTTGGGTTTCACTAGTTCAATAATACGACTTACTTGCTGATATCGAAGAAACAATTAAGTTTATTCTCCAGAGTTTATAATCTAAATCAATCTTAGTCAGGTTATGGCCTGTGATTGCCACAGGTCCTAATCATCGCTCTCAAGGGCGCCTTGAATGTATGTGGAAGCGGCGCTAGATAGTTCCTCAATTTTATCTTTAAAAAAATGATCTGTACCTTTTATGGATTGGAATAGAACAGAAATATTTTTCTGACCATCAAGTTTACTTGCTAGCTTTTTGACGGATTCTACTGGTACGTTTGTATCATCCTCCCCATGTATAATTGTACCTGAAGAAGGGCATGGCGCCAAGAATGAAAAATCCTCAGAATCAGCAGGCGGAGCAACAGATACAAAACCCTCTATTTCCGGTCTCCTCATCATTAATTGCATAGCAATCAAAGCGCCAAAGGAATAACCGCCAATCCAGCACAGGTTACTAGTGGTATTTACTTGTTGCAGCCAATCAAAAGCATATGCTGCGTCACTAAGTTCACCCGCACCACTATCATAACTGCCTTGAGACCTGCCAACCCCTCTAAAGTTGAATCTAAGCACAGAAAAACCGCTATCAGCGAAAGCATTATAAAGGGTGTAAACTACCCTATTATTCATATTGCCACCATGAAGAGGATGGGGATGAAGTACTACAGCTATAGGTGCATCTTTTATCTTTGATTTGTGATAACGACCTTCTAATCTTCCATCTGGTCCATTAAAAATAATTTCAGCCATAAATTTGCCTCACTTATTAATTTTCTCTAGCTTTCAACAATTTAGTTTAATTCCATAAAACCCTACACTGGAAACGGTTATTTTAGGCCATATATCAGCAATTTGTATTTTTAAAGTTGACTAAATTAGTCGGTTAACCTAAATATCACTCTATAACTGGAGTGAATGTCATAACACAGCCTTATAAACTTTTAAGTCATTAAGGCAACTTTAAATTTTTGTTGGTTTGTAAGTTTTATGGGTAAGATGATTTATAGAATGTTTGAAGACTTGGATTCTTTTATATCCCGAGATCCAGCGGCTCGTAATCGCTTGGAAGTCTTTTTATGTTATCCAGGGTACCATTCTATCCTTTTTTATAGGTTCGCAAATGCCTTGTGGCGCAGGCGTTTTTTCCTTCTAGGGAGATTAATATCTAATTTTGGTAAGATTTTTACAGGTATAGAGATCCATCCAGGATCTACAATTGGTAGAAGGCTTTTTATAGATCATGGAAATGGGGTAGTTATTGGGGAGACCTCTGAAATTGGTAATGACGTAACTATCTACCAGGGTGTTACGTTAGGCGGAACTTCTCTAGAAAAAGGAAAAAGACACCCGACTTTACTGGATAACGTGATTGTAGGCTCAGGTGCGCAGGTATTGGGGCCAATAACAGTTGGAGAAGGAGCAAGGATAGGTGCAAACGCGGTTGTTCTTTCAGATGTTCCTAAAGGTGCCACAATGGTAGGTATTCCAGCAAAGGTTGCTATGGGTCACGACAAAAAGAGCCGAGATAATTTTACGGCTTATGGCACACCTACAGATGAGTTGCCAGACCCTATAACAGGTAGCTTTGAAACTATTCGAACGCAGATTAATATTTTATTAGAAAGGGTAGATGTCCTGGAAAAACACTATGCTGAGCTCTCTCAATTTGAGAAAAACGAGGAGACAGATTTAGAGCCACCTATCTCCTCTTCGAGTGGGTAGGCTTTTTGAGAATAAAGGAGACAACAATTGCGATTAAGTACTAAGGGGCGTTATGCGGTTATGGCGATGGTTGATTTAGCACGGCATTGCAATAGTGGGCCTGTTTCTTTAGCTGAAATATCTGAGCGACAGGATATTTCTCTTTCATACCTTGAACAGTTGTTTCGAAAACTAAGAAAAGGCTCGCAGGTCAAAAGTGTTAGAGGGCCTGGCGGTGGATATCTTCTTTCAAGAGATCCCAGATTAATAAGGATATTCGATATAATTTTAGCAGTAGATGAACCCATTCAGGCTACACGCTGTGTGCCTGGGTCTCCGGAAGGTTGTCAGAGCGATAAAAGCAGATGCTTAACCCATGATTTGTGGTTTGAGCTTGGCAATCATATTCAGTTATTTCTTAGTTCGATATCCTTAGATGATGTCGTTAACAACCGCCTATTAGGGATAGGGGGAAATTTTCAGATGGATTACCTTGGAACCCGCAGAGAATTAGGGGCGACTGGGTATTCTTCAGATCCAAGTAGATTAAGTGAACGTATAGCAGATACAAATATTGAAAGATAATAATGTCTCTAACTTACTTAGATTATAATGCCACTACTCCTGTTTGGCCTCAAGTTGTTGACGCGGTTAGCAGCACTTTGATGCAAATTGGAAATCCCTCTTCGGTGCATTCGCTCGGGGCTAAAGCTAGAAAGTTAGTAAATGAGTCGCGAGAAAAGGTTGCTGCGTTTATAAACTGTGAGCCAAAACAGGTTGTTTTTACTAGTGGTGGTACAGAAGCCAATAATCTGGCACTCAACCAAAGCAATAAAGATAAAGTATTAGTCTCCTCGATTGAACATGAATCAATTTTGGATGCCTGTAACAATGAAGAAAAAATAGCCGTAGCGATGGATGGGGTTGTCAATTTAGATCATTTAGAGAGTATTCTGAGAATAAGACCAGAAATCGAATTGGTATGCGTAATGTTAGCAAATAATGAAACTGGTGTTCTCCAGCCTATAGAAAAAATCAGTTTAATTACAAAAAAGTTAGGCATTAGGCTGCATACTGACGCCATACAAGCGGCTGGAAAGATCGACATCAATTGGCAAACCCTAGGGGTTAGTTCTATGTCTATTTCGGGTCATAAGATTGGGGGTCCTCAGGGGGTTGGCGCCTTAATTTTAGAGGATACGGATACCTTCCGGCCTTTGGCTATCGGTGGGGGGCAGGAACGCAAAAGAAGAGCGGGCACAGAGAATTTACCCGGCATAGTCGGTTTTGGAGTTGCAGCAAGTATTATGGCGTCTAAGAAAGAACTTATGAATAAAGTCGCAACAATACGAGATGATCTGGAAAGTAGAGTTTTGTCATCAACTTCTAATACACAGATCTATGGGAGGGAAGCCGCTCGTCTCCCAAATACAAGTTGTGTCTCGATGCCGGGCGTGCCGGCAGATGAGCAAGTGGCCGCTATGGATCTTAAGGGGTTTATGATTAGCGCTGGTTCAGCCTGTTCATCGGGCAAAGTGGAACCCTCCCATGTTTTAATGGCAATGGGTGCCTCCAAGTTAGAGGCAGCTGATGCTATTAGGGTGAGTTTAGGCTGGAATACTACGGTAAGTGATATAAAGGAATTTTTTGCAGCTTGGCTAGAACTTTACGATAAAAACCGAAGAAGGGCGTCTGCAGCATGATAGAGAATAGAGCTAAAACGAGGCCTATATACCTTGATAACCACGCCACGACTCCAATGGACCCTGAAGTTGTGAGTCTAATGGAGCCTTACTGGAATGAAAGCTTTGGGAATCCCCACTCTAGTGGGCACTTTTATGGATGGGAGGCTGAAGAAGCTGTCGAGGTTTCTAGGGAAAAGGTCGCAGATCTGATAGGTGCTGATACGGACGAGATTTATTTTACCTCTGGTGCCACAGAAGCAAACAACATTGCAATTAAAGGTGTAGGCAGATTTTATAGTTCACATCGTAAAAAGATTATTACATGTGTTAGTGAACACATGTGTGTTCTGGACTCTGCTTTTCAGTTAGAGAGGGAAGGTTTTGACGTAGTCTATTTGGAGGTAGACCGCCTTGGTTTTGTTGATCTTAACGAGTTACGGGATGCAATAGATGAGCAAACTATCCTGGTTTCTATCATGGCTGCTAATAATGAAATTGGTATTCTCCAACCGATTGAGGAAATTGCTAAAATTTGCTCTGAAAACAAAGTGTTTTTTCATACTGATGCCGCTCAAGCGGTAGGAAAAATTCCCATTAATGTCCGGAAAATGGGTGTCGATTTGATGAGTTTGACTGCTCATAAAGTTTATGGACCCATGGGTGTGGGAGCTCTGTTTGTAAGCAAAAAAAATGGTGTTAAGCTTGAGCCCTTGTTCAGTGGAGGTGGGCAGGAGAAAGGTTTGCGCTCTGGAACCTTATCGACACCTTTATGTGTTGGTTTTGGTGAGGCTATGTCTTTAGCAAAAAATAAAATGAATAACGAATCTAGGTTTCTAAAGTCAAGCCGCGATCAAATGTGGGAATATTTTAGAGAGCACATTGATGGTGTTAGATTAAATGGATGCTTAGAAAGAAGGCTTCCAGGAAATTTAAATTTTAGTTTTGAAGGGGTCGATGGCGCCAGTCTAATTGCGGCTCTCCCGGATCTAGCTTTTTCTACAGGCTCTGCGTGTACTTCCGCTTCTGAAGAAGTGTCGCATGTTTTGCAGGCTATTGGCCTTTCAAATAAGCAGGCGGAGTCAACTATTCGTATAGGACTTGGAAGATTTACTACTAGTGAGGATATACAGGTAGCCTGTGACCGTATAGCGTCTGAAGTGATTAAATTACGTGATAAGCCAACTCATTATATTGCAGCTCAATGAATGATTTGGACTAATTGAAAGTGAAAATATTATGCCAGCTGTCGATGAAACATTAGATCAAGTTAAATCCGTAGAAAAGTATAAGTACGGTTTTGTAACGGATATTGAAGCGGAAACTGCTCCTAAGGGGCTTAGCGAAGAGATCATTCATTTTATTTCTCGGAAAAAGAATGAGCCCAAGTGGCTATTGGAATGGAGATTAAAGGCCTTTGAACGATGGTTAGACATGAAGGAGCCTGACTGGGCAATGATAGGTTATCCCTCCATTGACTATCAGGATGCATATTATTATTCAGCGCCCAAGACCTCAGAAGATGGTCCTGAATCACTGGAAGACGTTGATCCAGAGTTATTGGCAACTTATGAAAAGCTCGGTATCCCTCTTCATGAGCAAGAAGTTTTAGCTGGTGTGAAAAATGTTGCCGTAGACGCGGTATTTGACAGTGTGTCCGTTGCAACCACGTTTAAGGAAACTTTGGCCGAACATGGTGTAATCTTCTGTCCGATTTCTGAGGCGGTTCAAAGTCATCCAGAACTTGTTCAAAAGTATATAGGGTCAGTCGTGCCAGTTTCGGATAATTATTTTGCAGCTTTGAATTCCGCTGTTTTTACAGATGGCTCTTTCGTTTTTATACCCAAGGGCGTCAGGTGTCCAATGGAACTCTCCACGTATTTTAGAATTAACGCAGCTAACACTGGTCAATTTGAAAGGACCCTTATAATTGCTGAAGATGATTCTTATGTAAGTTATCTAGAGGGTTGCACTGCTCCTATGCGCGATGAAAACCAACTACATGCTGCGGTTGTTGAACTTGTAGCTTTGGAGAATGCTGAAATTAAATATTCTACAGTCCAAAATTGGTATCCAGGCGATGAAAATGGCGTTGGCGGTATCTATAATTTTGTGACAAAGAGGGGTGCTTGTAGAGGAAATAAATCAAAAATATCATGGACCCAAGTTGAAACTGGATCGGCTATTACCTGGAAATACCCAAGCTGTATTTTGCAAGGCGATGAGTCAAGGGGAGAGTTTTATTCAGTTGCAATAACTAATAATTTTCAGCAAGCCGACACCGGAACTAAAATGATACATATTGGAAAAAACACGTCATCTAGAATAATTTCTAAAGGGATTTCTGCAGGAAAATCTAAGAGTACGTATCGTGGGTTAGTGAGTATGATGCCCAAAGCAGAAAAATCTCGCAACTATACCCAATGTGACTCTTTGCTTATTGGCAGTGAATGCAGTGCCCATACTATCCCCTACATAGAAAGTCGTAATTCATCTGCAACCACGGAACATGAGGCAACAACCTCAAAAATTGCGGATGAACAATTGTTTTATTGTAGGCAGCGTGGAATGAGTGAGGAAGAAGCTGTTGCACTAATTGTTAATGGTTTCTGCCGAGAGGTACTTCAAGAATTACCTATGGAGTTTGCTGTAGAGGCTCAAAAACTTGTTGGAATTAGTCTCGAAGGCAGTGTTGGATAATCAAAATTGACTGGATGAAAGATGCTGAGCATAGAAAATTTACATGTATGTGTTGATGGAAAACAGATTTTAACTGGCCTCGATTTAGAATTAAAGGGTGGAGAGGTACATGCCATCATGGGTCCCAACGGATCGGGTAAAAGTACGTTATCTTACGTTCTGTCTGGAAGAGAAGGGTATGAGGTTACCTCGGGTAAAATATTATATCAGGGTGAAAATCTTCTAGAAATGGACCCTGAAGAGCGAGCTGGGAAAGGCTTATTTTTGGCTTTTCAATACCCTGTTGAAATACCTGGAGTGTCTTCCATGAATTTTCTAAAGACAGCAGCTAACTCCATAAGAAAATTTAGAGGAGAGGCTGAATTTGATGCAATGGATTTTGTTAAATTTGTTCGAGAAGCTACAAAAAAACTTAACATAACAGATGACATGTTAAAAAGATCTGTAAATAGTGGTTTTTCAGGCGGGGAGAAAAAGAGAAATGAAGTACTTCAAATGGCAGTGCTTGAGCCAACCCTATGTATTTTGGATGAGACTGACAGTGGATTAGATGTGGATGCATTGAGAGTAGTTGGGGAGGGTATTAGTGCTCTTAAATCTAAAACCCGTTCTTTTCTTGTCATTACACATTATCCGCGGATTCTTGAATATATAGTCCCCGACAGGGTACATGTTCTTGCCAGTGGTAAAATCGTTAAAACTGGCAATAATGACTTGGCCCATGAATTGGAAAAAACAGGTTATTCCGAATATATGATAGATGCGGCCTAAGGGACATAGCTCGTTGACCAACATAAATACAAATTTCCGCCATCAATTAATTGGGGATTCTTCCACTGTGACCCCTGTTGATGAGTGGTTGCAGGATCTCAAGCAGAGGGGCATTGATAATTTTGCCTCTGTTGGTTTGCCTAGGGTTCTAGAGGAGGACTGGAAATATACAAATATCCAGTATCTTAACGATGGGGAATGGGAATTAGCTGGTCTGCCTTCAAACATCAAGTCGCCAGATTGGCTCGTATCGGGAGAGGTAATAAGATTATGTTTTGTGAATGGTATTTATTATCCCAATTATTCTGAGTTACTGGAACTGCCAGATAACAACTATATTGGGCCTCTTGATAAGGCCCTTGAATTAGAAGAGGTCAATGTAAAAGACCATTTAGGTTCTTTGGTGGCAAAGCACTCTGCCTCAATTACTGAACTTAATACTGCAAATATCAAAGATGGATTTGTTATCAAACTCTCCAAACTGAGGGAACCAATTAATGTTGAAATTTTGAATATTAATGAAGGCAGTGATGGACAGGTTTTCTTTCATCCCCGTAATCTCATTATTTTGGATAGCGTTAGCCAGGTGAACTTGGTAGAGAGGTTTATTGGAGATAGCAACAATACCTACTTCAATAATTCTACTAATGAGGTGCTAGTTCAAAATGGCTCTAATTTAAGACTTTATAGAGTTTTAGGGGATGGAAACAATGCTACCACTATTACCAATACCGTTGTGAGTGTTGGTGTTGAGTCTGTTTTTGAAAACCTAAGTCTGTCTCACGGAGGGAGGTTAGTGAGAGATGAAATAGTAGTTAATCTTGATGGTATTGGTTCTTCGGCAAAGCTAGGCGGAGTATATCTCGCTTCCAAAGATCAACATGTTGATAATACAGTATTAGTTGATCATAAATATCCTAACTCAAAAAGTGAGCAATTGTTTAAAGGTGCGCTAGCAGGTTCTGCAACAGGTGTTTTTCAGGGTAATATTAGAGTCGGTGAAAATGCCGATGGAGCCAATGGAGCTCTTACTAATAGGACTGTACTTTTATCAGAAAAAGCTCGTATGAATAGCAAGCCCCGACTTGAGATTTATGCCGATGATGTTCAGTGCTCACACGGTTGTACTACGGGTGATTTAGATAAAGAGGCTTTATTTTATTTGCGATCTAGAGGCATACCCTTGGCTGAGGCACGTTCGATATTGGTTGAAGGATTTTTATCAGAGGTGCTAGAGCATTTTGATCAGAGTTATATTACAGGGTTATTTAAAGGAGTTTTTGATGAATGGGTTTTGGGAGTCTGAAGAATGAATGTAGCGGTAGCAAAAGTGGAGAGTGATTCTACAACCTTCAATATTGAAGCTATTCGAAGAGAGTTTCCCATTCTTAACGAAGCCAGCGAGAAAAATTCCGTACATTTTCTTGATAGTGGCGCAAGTGCTCAAAAGCCAGATTATGTTCTAAAAAAAATGGATGAAATGTATAGAACGGGTTACGCTAATGTGCATAGGGGAGCCTATACGCTAAGTCAATTAGCTACCGATGCGTATGAAGGTGCGCGAAAAACTGTTGCAACATTTTTGAATGCTGAGTCAGTCGATGAAATAATATTTACCCGCAGTGCGACGGGTGCAATAAACTTGGTTGCCGGTTCTTTTGGGCGAGCTTTCTTGGAGAAAGGAGATGAAATAATCATCTCCGAAATGGAGCACCATGCCAACATTGTTCCTTGGCAATTGCTGGGAGAGGCGACAGGGTCAAAATTAAAAGTGGTTCCAGTAGATCAAGACGGAAACATATCTATTGATACATTCCAGTCAATGTTAACGAATAAGACAAAACTTGTAGCAGTGACGCATATGTCAAATGTTCTTGGGACTATTGTTCCTGTCCGGCAAATTGTAGAACTTGCCCACGCGAACGGCACAGCCGTTATGATTGATGGGGCTCAAGGGGTAGTTCACTCAAAAGTTGATGTGCAGGAGTTGGGAGCCGATTTTTATGTCTTTACCGGTCATAAGCTTTATGGGCCATCGGGAGTGGGCGTATTATACGGTAAAAAAGAGCTATTAAATAAAATGCCTCCTTATGAGGGGGGAGGGGACATGATCGAAATAGTCACTTTTGAAAAGAGTACCTACAGGGATGCTCCTACTAAATTTGAGGCTGGAACGCCACCTATTGTTGAATCGGTAGGGCTGGCAGCTGCTATTGAGTATATAGAAAATATTGGTCAGGATAATATAGAAATTCATGAAGATAATTTGTTAAAATTTGCTACTTCCGAACTCCAAAAAATACCTGGTTTGTCAATTTTTGGATTGAGTGAAAGAAAAGCGGGTATAATTTCTTTTAATGTTGAAGGAATACATTCCCATGATCTAAGTACAATATTGGATAGCCGAGGTGTTTCTATAAGGGCGGGTCATCACTGTGCACAGCCACTTATGAAAAAAATGGGTGTAGAGGCAACAGCGAGAGCCTCATTAGGGTTATACAATAATAAAGAGGATATAGTTGCCCTAGCCGAGGGAATAAAATTTGCGAAGGAAATTTTAACGTGAGTGTTGATGACCTTAGAGAGTTATATCAAGAAGTAATCTTAGATCATAATAAGAACCCTCGAAATTATGGTGAATTGAGTGATGCTAGTTATACTGCGGACGGCAATAACCCTCTTTGCGGAGATCGCCTTACGGTTTATTTGAAACTAGATGATAATGAACTTGTCAATGAAGTCGCTTTCACAGGAAAAGGCTGTGCTATATCTATCGCTTCCGCTTCTATGATGACAACTGTTGTTAAAGGAAAGACAGTCAAGCAGGTGAATGATTTGTTCGATAAATTCCATAAGCTCTGTACTGGCGAGAGTGATGAAGCAGAACTCGATGAGTTTGAGGATGAAATTGCTAAATTACGTGTTATGTCGGGAGTGCGTCAGTTTCCTATGAGAGTAAAGTGTGCTACTCTTAGTTGGCATGCTGTAGAGGCAGCAATAAACAAAAAAGATACTGCAACAACTGAATAGGTTCTAAGTAATGTGGAATCCATTGAATTTTTTGAGCAATAGGAAGAGCAAGGGGCAGTCAGATCATACTGACAATGTTACTGGAATGGACAGTGAGGCGCCAGAAATTGAGAATAGTGGTGATATAAGTCAATCTGAAAACGCCTGGGATTATGACCAAGAGTTCTTAGGTGGGGAACCACCGCTTGAGGCTGGAGTTGTTGCTAGATCGGGTGATGCGCTCGAGCGTGGTACAAAAGTAGCGGATAAAGAAGCAATTATAGAAGCGCTAAAAACTGTTTATGATCCCGAAATACCTGTTGACATTTATGAGTTGGGATTGATTTATGAGATAAATACAGAACTGGATGGTAATGTCAGATTAACTATGACGTTAACCGCCCCAGGTTGCCCTGTTGCAGGAATTTTGCCTCAGCAAGTCGCGGATGCTGCTGCAGGTGTTGCAGGTGTTGGGGAGGTGGAGGTGACTTTAGTTTGGGACCCCCCATGGGATATGGAAAAGATGTCAGATGATGCTAAACTAGCGCTGGATGCATTTTGAGAGGTATAATTTAATATGGATAAAGACTTTTCTCCTATAAAGTTAACTTCCTCAGCTATTAAAAGAGTTAAGACGTTGATGGAAAGAGCAGACAGTGGTGTACTGGGGTTGCGCGTTGGTGTTACCAATACAGGGTGCTCGGGTCATATGTATAAAGTTGAATATGCTGACGATAAGCGCCCACAGGAAGAGGTTGTAGAGCAAGACGGTATAACAATTTTCATCGATCCATTGGCAATGATGTTTATTTTTGGTTCTACCTTAGATTATGTTGAAGATAAACTACAGTCGGGTTTTGTTTTTGAAAATCCCAACGAGAAAAGTCGGTGTGGCTGCGGTGAATCTTTTTCTGTCTGATTGTCATGCCCTGTATTATATTTAATGAATCCGATGGTAAACGCCAAAAGTTTGATGAAGCCCCGGGGCTATCTCTATTAGATATTGCCCATAAACATGGGATCGAGATAGAAGGCGCCTGTGAAGGGGCCATGGCCTGCTCTACCTGTCATCTGATTGTAGACTCAGCTTGGTATAAAAAACTTCCGCCGCCTAGTGAGGAGGAAGATGACATGCTTGATTTGGCGTGGGGTCTTACAGCTACATCTCGATTGGGTTGTCAGATTATCTTGACAGACGAACTTGATGGATTAGAAGTCCATTTACCTACTGAAACGCGAAATATGATGTTTTAGTCTTGGTTACTTTAGACATATTAACTTGAATACTGTTGTTTACTATGAATTCACTCGATTTGGGAACTAAACCGAAGAATACTCGTATCGTTGTAGCAATGTCGGGCGGCGTTGATAGCTCTGTGACAGCTGCTTTGCTTAAGAATGACGGATACGACGTTATTGGTATTACTCTCCAGCTATATGATCATGGCGAAGCGATTTCTAGAAAGGGTGCCTGTTGTGCGGGAGATGATATATATGATGCCCGCAAGGTTGCTGATGATTTAGATATCCCACACTATGTATTTAATTATCAAGATAGGTTTAAAGAAGACGTCATCGACCAGTTTGCCGATGAATATTTAAAGGGTGAGACTCCGATACCGTGTGTGACTTGCAATCAAACAGTAAAATTCCGAGACTTACTAAAGGCTACAAAGAACTTAGATGCTGATGCCCTAGCTACTGGCCATTATATTAGGAGGGTGCAGGGAAAAAATAAAATCGAATTACATAGGGGGGTTAACAGCAAGAAGGATCAGAGTTATTTTCTATTTTCTACTACCCAGGAACAAGTCGACTTTCTTAGATTTCCTTTAGGAGGAATGAGTAAATCAGAGACACGAGGTATAGCTAACAAGTTTAACCTAAAGGTAGCAGATAAACCAGATAGCCAGGATATATGTTTTGTACCCAATGGCAATTACGCGGAAATCATTAAAAAGTTGAGGCCCGAAGGGGTTGAGCCTGGAGATATTGTTGATTTAGAGGGTAAGATTGTTGGGCGCCATGAGGGTATCATTCATTATACTGTTGGTCAGCGCCGTGGTCTTAACATCGGTGGAGGTGCTCCATTATATGTTATTAAACTTGAACAAGAAACTAGGCAGGTTGTTGTTGGCCCCAAGGAGGCTTTATTAAATAATGAGGTTCTACTTAGGAATGTTAACTGGATTGGGGACAAACCACTGTCTAATAGAAAAACAGAAGTTAAGGTTAAACTGAGGTCTTCTCAGCCCTTAACACCAGCAATAGTTCATGGCACGGGAGATGGGGGCGCCCAGGTGTACTTAAAGGAGCGGCAACCGTCGTCTCCGGGACAGGCTTGTGTTTTTTATAGTGGCACACGAGTCTTAGGTGGCGGTTGGATAACTAAATGATCAAAAGGTTTTAATTTATTTTTTGTACTTAGTTTACTAGCTTGCACTACTATTAGTTTAAATATGAATTGCGCCAGTGCCTAGACCCAGTGCGGCCTCTTTAATAGCCTCATTCATAGTTGGATGTCCGTGACAGGTTCTAGCTATATCTTCGGCGGCTGCACCAAAAGCCATTGCAGCACAAATCTCGTGAATTAGGTTGCCGGCATCGCTACCGATGATATGAGCTCCAAGTAATTTATCAGTTTGTGAGTCAGCCAGTAGCTTAACTAAACCATCAGTATGCCCCGTTGCTCGAGCTCGGCTGTTTGCAAGAAAAGGAAACACACTTTTTTTAAACGAATGTCCATCAGTTTTTAGTTGGTCTTCAGTTTTTCCCACATAAGCGATTTCTGGGTAGGTGTAAACAATCCCAGGTATAAGACCGTAGTCAACATGTCCTGCAATCCCAGCCATCAGTTCAACAGCTGCCACACCATCCTCCTCAGCTTTGTGTGCTAACATTGGCCCCTCTATCACATCACCAATTGCGAAAATACCCGGGATATTAGTTTCAAATTTTTCGTCAACATCTATGTGGCCCATCTCTGTCTTGATTATACCCAATGACTCAATACCTAAATTTTCAGTATTGGGCTGCCTGCCAATAGCTACTAGTAAGATATCGCATCCGATTTTTGACTCTTTAGAATTTTTTTCGTCAAATATGGTTGCCATTAATCCAGATTTATTTTCCTTAATCTGTTTAAGAGAACTTCCTAAGGTAAAAGTAATACCTTGCTTTTTAAGAATACTCTTGAATTTTGAGACAATTTCCCCATCCATACCGTTAAGTATATTAGGCAAGGCATCAATTACCTCAACTTTTGCGCCCAGCCTGGACCAGACAGTTGCCATTTCAATCCCAATATACCCAGCACCGATAACTAATAATTTTTTTGGAACTTTTGATAAAGTGAGTGCGCCACTTGAAGAGACAATGGTCTTTTCATCAATCTCTATTCCCTGAGGCGATACTGGTTTGGAGCCAGTCG
>PTLG01000045.1 GCA_002937995.1 Alphaproteobacteria bacterium MarineAlpha3_Bin7
TGTTCCTCAATAGATTTGCTGGTTGGTATTAGCTCCACTCTCTCTCTATCTACGCCATATTCGTTAAAGCTCTTGATAATCCTTTCGGTGGTTGAAGGGTTAGATAATGATTTAGCCTTTAAGATTAATTTTGATTTTGGAACATTTAGAATACATTTTGCCCACAACTCGATGGTGGATTTAGTTACTTTCGCTAAATTATTGAACGAGCCAAAGGTTATTCTAGAAGAAGTTAAACAAGGAGCATCACAAACTTCTGGCGCTGTGGATAGGGGGTTATAACACAAAAAACCATTCGGAAGTCTGTATAGTTTTTCTGAATAATAAAGATCGGCTTCACCTTTAGGGTCGGTTAAAACATCGGTTATTCTATAATCAATAGCACTCAGTCCCGTGGTATTGGGGTATCCGAGCCAAGTTAGTTGGATTGGCGCGGGTTTATAGTTAAAAAGTGTTAATCTATTTCCTGCTAAGTGCCCAGCAAGATCTACTAATATATCTATTTTTTCATTTTTTATAAGTTCGTAAGCATTCAAATTGTCATAGCCTGTGATCGAATGCCAGTGATTGCAATGCTGTTTTATTCTCTCGGTGATATCATCAGGATGGTTAGTATCAGAAAAACAGTAACTTATAACATTTTTTTTATCGTGATTTTCCAAAAGGGGTAGAAAAAACCAACTGTTGGAATGTTGTTTAAAGTCGGCAGATACATAACCTATCTTAAGTGGCCTATTGGGTGTTTTATCATTTTTAAAGACTGTTTTATTGGGCGGTTCTGCTAACTTAATTCTAGCTTCCCAGTTTTTGCTTTTTCTATAAATTTCTTCATTGTCTTCATTAATATAATTCAGATTTGCAATGTAGTTAGAATATAACAACGGTGCGTCTAAATCATTCTCATCAAGGTTTTCTAGCTTTTGATAAAAAGTTATAGCCTCCTCGATTCTAGCGGTGTTTCTCAACAAATCAGCGTAATTCGAGATCGCCCAGCCAAATGTCGGATCAAGATGAAATATTTTTTTAAAATTTTCTTCTGCCTCATCCCAGTATCCAAATTCTGCTTGTTTCCTAGCAAGATTATATAAAAAACGTGATTTATTATCAGAAAGTGTGATCGCTTTATTTAGGCACATGAATGCCTCTTCTATGTCATCCTCCAAGTAAATTAAATTACCTAGGTTATTTAATGCACCAATATTATTTTCATCTAAAGCTATAACATTACGATATAGTTGTATGGCTTCGTCCACATTCCCCATTTTAGCTTTTAGTTTAGCTAAGTTGTACAATAATTGAAGATTGTTTTCATCAAGAGCTTTTATATCCAGGTACTCTGACTCTGACTTGTCAAAAAGGCTGGCTGCTTGATAAGCATTCGCCAGTTCCATTTTTGCTTCTAGATCATTTGGTGATAGTTGAATACTTCTACGCAAATATTTAATTGCTTCCTTATGTTTGCTGTTAAGCGAGTATGCGATTCCTAAAAGTAGAAAAGTAGAGGGGTTATTCTTAATTTTCTTATTAATTTTTAGGAATTCAGGAATAGCACGCTCTGGTCGTGAGGTATTTAAAAAGAGGATTCCTAGATTTTTTCGCGCCTCCAGATTGTTTGGAGAAATCTCTATAGCTTTTGAAAAATATAGCTCAGCTCTCTCAAGATCATTTAAATTTGAATAGGCTATACCGAGGGTCATTATATATTCACTATTATTGGGGTTAAGTTTATTCGCGTGCTCAAACATCTGGATAGCCTCAGAAAATCGATTACTTTGGAGAAAAATAAGACCTTGGCCAAAAGTGGCACCCTCATGATCAGGGTTTAAAGTTAATATTTGCTGGTACTCATTAAAAGCCTCTTGTAGTCGACCCAACTGATGCAACTCCCGAGCTTGTTCAAAATTTCTATTTTCCATAATAATTTAATGCCCAAATCCAGATATAAACAAGAATTAGTAAGTCTAGGAAGAAGCACCGCAGCAATGCTTATATCGTTTTCCGCTTTTGCATGGGCAGGGGTCGTTTCTCCTAACTTGTTCAGATTGCATTATTTCTTCATCCTTACTAGGCTTTTTGGCAATCATATTAAGGCTTATCCAGGTATCCTTATAGACTTTTGTACTTGTATCTTTGAAGAATCCGAAATCATCGGTCCTTGTTATATCAACGAATCCTGTCCGAATGAGAAAATGGGTTAAGAACTCCTCATTTAATCCCACTTTATGGAAATCATACTGGTCAGTTTGGCCACCAAAAAGCATTCGCATTGCAAAAAATCTTTCTGAAAAATCAAGGTTTTGTTTATCAAGAATAAGTTCTGCCAACTTATCAACATCTGGGACGCTGACGTAGAGTTTTCCTTCAGGCAAAAGTACTCTTTTCCATTCTGCAAGAGTTTCCTCTAGTTCTTCTTGATAGTCAAAGTGCTCTAGAACGTGAGAGGCATATAGACTTTCAAACGTATCATTCTCAAAACGACTTAAATCTTTAGCGTTACCTTGATGATCTACGCCTTCTAGGTCTAAAATATTATAAATTTCCCAATCGGGAGAAGTAACCTTACCTCCTATATGCAGTTTTCTGGCCATTCACCGAAACACCAATCTTTTTGCCACAGAGCACAGCTCTATTAGTTTTATTTTTAGATCTGATAGCATTTTAGGCGACAAATGTTAAATCCTAAAGGTTTATCTAAATTAGGTTTTATCAATAGAATACAACCCCAATTTCCACCTCAAAGTGATTTTTAATCGAGCTATTATGGAACAATTTTTGCGAAAATAGCAAATGAAAAATATCCGAGAACTCCCAAAGAATGTTTCGGTAATTTATTTGCTGGAATAAGTAATCTAAATTATTTTTGATTTTAAGTTTTGTCATATGACACAGCTAATTGCTATCCTATATTTAGCATAATAAATCACCGCAACCTTGATTTAAGGAAAAAAAAGAAGGGTAAATGAAAGAAGAACTTCTCAATGTAGTTGAAAGTGAATTGTTTTATGGAATTGACGACGGTGTTATGCCTGTTAACGAAACTTCCGATTCAATTACCAAGATTCCAACATATACTGGAAATCTTGATCCTCGTGTGATACGCATCAATAACGGTCGTAAATGGCATGAACCTTTTGATGTAGATATTCATGGATTTGAGTTAGTGCCACATAAAACTGATATGGTAGATTTTTTAGATACAAAAGAATTAAAAGAAAAGTATTACAAGGAACTCAAAACACTCGTAAAACATCATGTTCGGGCCAGTAATGTTCACATTTTTGATTATACGCTTCGAACAGGAGACGATGAAAAGCGCAAAAAAGAATTACTTCGGGAGCCAGTCAAACGTGTTCATAATGACTATACAGAATGGTCTGGGCCTCAAAGAGTGCGTGACCTCTTTCCAAAAGAAGCGGAGAAACTTATTTCAAGGCGGTTTTCAATAATACAGGTATGGAGACCCATTCAGAAAACCCTGGACAAGGATCCTCTTGCACTATGCGATTCCCGGTCAGTAGAAAAATCAGATTTGATAATAGCTGAGAGAAGGTACCCTGATCGAGTGGGTCAAACTTATCAAATTAAGTACAATAAAAATCATAAGTGGTTTTATTTTCCAAAGATGACTTGTGATGAAGCAATAATATTTAGGGTATATGACTCAGAGGTTGATGGACGTGCTAGGTTTACTCCTCACACTTCTTTTGTGGACCCACATTCTGATAGTCTATCTGAAGAGCGCGAAAGTATCGAAGTGCGCATGATGGCATTTTTCTGAAATTAAGCTAGGTAAATTAATTATTTGACTAAGATGGTTTAAAATTTAAATAGCTAAATCAAAAATTCTACGAGATAAAAATACTACGGACTATCCTAGACCCCATTATGGTGCAGTCGCAGGACTCCGACTTAAATAAATCCCTAGCTATTTTACAGCCTTGTCTAGCAGAGCTTTGATCTTTTGTTCACTGGTTTGGGCTACCAGACGGTGTACTTCCTTTCCTCCTTTGATCAGTACCATGGTGGATCGGCGTGGAATGCTGCGACTAATGGTTACGTCATGAGTCTTATAGGTATCCCAGTCGATTAGAACAAAAGTAATTGATTTGTTATATTTTGGGTAGCTCGCACGGAGCTTTTTGAGCACGCGATCTTGACGCGCGCAAGTTCCTCAATAGGTCGACTTAAAGAAAAGAAGGGCAGTCTCTCCTTTAGCAATAGCAGACTTAACGATACCAGTTTTATATGGCACGAAATCTGCGCCTGCATGTGCAAGCATCGGTAAAGTAAAAACAAGTAGTGCCAACGCAACAAGCCTTGGGACAAAATTTTTCACTTAGCTTTCTCCTTTTAAGATTAGTTCTAATCAATCTTTGCACAATCTATCATATATAAAGGATTATGGTATAGAAATTTGGCGGAGAGGGTGGGAAGTTCCGTCGTTATCTCACAAGTATTTGTCTTTATATATACTTATTTCTTACTGTAAACGGATTTGCTAGTCTTAATTTATGATAAGAATAGTATCTCCTAGAAATATAAATTAAGTGAGGAATAAAAAATGGAACTTGGATACTCTACAATTGCTCTTTTGTTTCCAGCAATTCCCTTAATGTTTTTAGTTTATTCAAATACCTCGACAGCTGTTGGAGGAAGACTGAGAGAGCTATTTGAAAAGATATTTAACGAAAAACTAAATTCGGAGGAATCCAAACGTATTACTGGCGAAGTAGAATATCTGTCGAAACGGCTATCTCTTCTTCGTTCAGCGCAAATGCTAGTAGGTTTAACATTTCTATTTAACATTCTGACAATGGTTGGCATATACCTTGGAAAACAAGAATTTGCTCAATACCTGTTCGGGATTACTGTACTGGCTATGATGATCTCTATTCTTGTATACCTGAGCGAAATTCTGATAACCATCCAGGCAGTAAAAGTAGTCCTAAACCAAGTAAGAACCAAAAATAATTAGAGATTACACATGGCGTTTCATGGCGGGACAAGGGATTGCAGAGTTAAGGTTTCATGACCTCAGACACGAAGCTACGAGTAGATTCCTTGAAAAAGGACTCAATGTCATGGAAGTTGCGGCGATTAAGGGACATAAAGACATTCGTATGCTATAAATATATACTCACTTAAGGGTAGGGGACTTAGTGAAGAAATTTGGGGGGGTAGAATGGAAAAAAGTCAATTTTTGCGGGGTTTAGTAGCCGAGACAGATGAGTCTTTACTTGGACAAATTGTTCTGTGGGACAACGCTAAGTTATGGATTGGTATTTGGAGAGGCTTCCGAAAAAAAACTTCACTTAACAGCCAATTGCTAAATAGGATAGAAAAAAAACTTGAGGCTTCTAACGATTGGCAATCAGCTGCGAAGACATCAAGGTATAATCACCAATTAATGAAACTTTGCAGATTAGCTAATCTAATGGATTTGAACATACCCAACAGCGGTTCGGTAAATGAATTGAATGAAATTGGCCTTAAAATGGAGTCAATGGCTGTTAAACTCGAAAGCAGTTTAAATCCAAAATTTACCGGAAATACTATTGAAGAGTTAGCAACATTTAAGATTAAAGAATTGATGGCTGAGTTTACTAAACACTTTGACAGCATGGATACCGAAAAAAAAGAAGAAGCAGCAAATAAAATCTTAGCAGCTTTGGAGGAGCTAGATAAGAATGACCGCGATAGATTATTGAAGGAGTTAGATGTAGAAAAACTGACAACGCAAGCCCTCGTAAGACTGATTTCTGTGGGTTCTTTTGGTGGAGCACTGGCTACTGTTGTGGGTATATCAGGGTTTTCCGCTTATACAGCCGTCTCTTCTGCAATTGCCACTATTTTTGGCTTGGTTGGAATAACACTGCCATTTTCTTTCTACATTTTGTCTTCCTCTGTGTTAGCTTTCTTAACCAATCCGTTGGTACTAATTCCCGGATTAATTGGTTTGGGCTTTTTCCTTACAAAGAAGAAAAACAAACAAATAAAGGAGAGGCTGATTCCAGTTTTAGTAACTTACTCTGTTCTCTCCCAAAGTCCCGAAAAATTAAGGGATGAGGATGAAACACTAGCGAAAGCTATTATGGATGAAACGGATAGACTTCGTAAGGCAGATGATTCAGAAAAAAGAGATCTAGAGAAGGCCTATCCCGGTCTAACCTAGAACCGGTGTTTTGAAATTGATTTTACTGGATACAGATAAAATTGAGGGACTAGAAATTGAGGACGGTTTAAACACCCCAATAAATAGTAGAAGTAGAGCTTCTCGACTATCTTCGTTATTATCCGGCGATAGTTTGGCCTATTCGGTTCTCACATTTGGTGATTTTTTATATGATTTGATCAGGGTTAATCCAACAATAATGGAGGCTGCAGATTTTGCGCGCTCGGCCGATCTAGAGGACCTTCCCTCATTCATCAGGTTTTCCCAAGAAGTTGTTAGTCGACCGTTTAGTCAATTTCAAGGAGACATATCTCAGATTCAGGGCTACGTTGCAGAGCACATGGTTGCACATTCTCTGCGTGCGCAGGGAGCAGAAGTTTATTTTCCCGAATCCGCAAATCAAGCAGGGTATGATCTGATTGTTAATGGGCATTTTTTCCAAGTAAAAAACTTAGCTTCTCCAGATGGTGTCTATGAGCACCTCTCAAAATACCCAAACATTCCAGTACTTGTTAATGAAGAACTTGCTACAACTTTTGAGGCTGATGACAGGGTGTTTCCTATTATTGGACTAAAACACCAAGAAATAGTTGATTCTACAAAAGAAACCATCTCTGCCGCATCAGAAGTATTAGACATTGAAATACCCATTATTTCATCAACAATCATAGTTGCGCGAAATAGTTACGCTCTATTTAAAGAAAAAACAGACCCAAAAACAGCACTAGAGAACGCTGCACTCGATATTTCAACCAGAAGTACGGGTGGTGTAGCAGGTGCTTTTGCCTCGAGTGGTTTGCTCTGGGGAATTGGACTATCTTCAGGTTGGGGATCTATAATTTTTCCAATCTTTGGTGCAATAGCAGGTCATGAGGTTGGAAAAAGAATAGGAGACCGGATAAAAATTGAAATTTTGTGCAAAGAGGAAAAGGAAGCTCTTCAAAGTGCTATTATTAATTACCTTAAAGCAGCAAGCCTTGTCCTCAGAAATATGATAGACACGGCCAAAGATAAGTTAAGCTCTCTGAGTTTTGATTTTACCGATGACCTAGTCATAAAAAAGGCGATAACAGGAAATTGGCAAAAACGATTAATCGAAGAGATTGAGTTCAGGGAGCTTATGTTAAGTAAAATTAATTGGGGCATACAAAATAATGGCAAAATGGCAGATTGCGAGGATAGTGTTTTAGCTTCGTCGATTGAGTCTCTCTCTGCTGCTAAGAGAGCAGGAATTCTATCTGCTAATTTGCCTTCAGAATATAGAATGCTAATTGAGAGGATACAAAAATTTCGTGAGGAATTAGACAAGAGATTAATTTAGGCAGAAGACTTATTGTTCAGTTGTTAATGAACCTACAGAAGTAGTTTCGCTTGACCCTCTAATTATACAAAAAAATCAGATTGAGGCTCTTTATTTATATATAAAAGTTTTACAAGTTTAAGAGTTTCTTCTGTCTCACTAAATTTTTTCTTTCTTATGTCTAAACTTTCAATAAATTTCTGAAGTCAGTTTAGTCTTGAACAAATTTAGCAGATAGATCGCATGTGCTTTATTATCTTATATTAATCTGATAAAATTAAACTCGCGGCAATTCGCTCTTGGATGTATTCACCAGCAGTTGTATCAGGGAATTTTGATGGGTTGTCATGACTTTGACAGCTATGCAGAACACTAATAGGGGTGTCGTTATCGGGGTCGGCAAAAAAAGCAATAGAGTACCGATCTGTGGGGTTGGCTGAGTGTCTAGTGGGTGCCCTCACTCGATGCAGTGTCGAGCAATATTTCTCGTTCGTCCAACGTGACATCAAATCACCCGTATTAATTATAACTGTATCGGGAATATAAGTTGCTTGGTGCCAGATTCCGTCGGTGCCTTTTACTTCTAACCCCCCCACATCATCTTGGTATAGCAACGTAAGCGTACCGTAGTCTGTATGTGCTCCAGCTCCAAGCTGGCCTTTTTTAGGCTCTTTATTAATCAGTGGGTAGTGCAGGTAACGCAGAGTAATGACTTCGCCACTATGACACTTTCGAAAATAATTAAGGGGTAAATCAAGCGCTTCAGCAAATGCTTCCATAACCGTATTAGCGTCTTCTAAACTCCGATTGAACAATTCAGTAGCAATTTCGCGATAATTTTCTGATGGCCAAGGGCGCCCCTCCGCAATTGACAGCGGGATATTCCGCATCGTAAAAGCCTCTTTTAGATCAACCGGATTACTTTGATCCAGCCTTTCCGACGCAAAACTCTGATAACCGTGATTAGTGTCTGCGCCTTCATAGTTAAAACTTTGTTTATCTTCTGGGGATAGATTAAAAAAATCCGCTGAGCTTTTAAAAGCTCTTTGAATCAGCTCACTTGTTACACTTAGATTTTTGGCATACATAAACCCAATCTGAGACGCGCAACGATCGACCTCGTCAACAATCTTTTGTCGGTCGTTCGCATCGCCAGAGTTGAAACCATCAAAATCGATAATAGGTATAATAGACATAACACTAATATAATACTTTTGGGGGAAGAAGACCAAAGTTTTACTTAGGGCAGCGTCGTTAACTACTCTTCCACGCCAATAAATAGACCAATCAATTTCGTCATATCATAAGCATATCAAATTAATTTAGACAGGGGAATTGATATGAAGAAACTAACTATAGTTCTGGCTCCACTAATCCTTGGTATTCCATTCCATACGTTTCAATAGTAATAATAATCTTATAAGCTTAAATACGCCAAATTATTTGGGGATACAAAATGACTGAAATTGCAGGTGGGTGTTTATGTGGAGCTATCAGATATGAAATTAATGGTGAGCCCTTTAGGATAGCTAATTGTCATTGTGACGATTGCCGAAAAGCCACTGGTTCAGCCTATGCAACTATTTTATTCTTTAAAGAAGAGCAAATTAAGATTCTTCAAGGTACACCAAAAAAATTTGAACATTTAGCTGATAGCAAAAACACCATGATAAAGGAATTTTGTAGTAATTGTGGGTCGCAAGTTTTCGGCAGTGGTGCCATGTTTCCTGGGGTAAGAGATGTTACAGTTGGAAGTATTGATGATGCAAGTTTTGTAAAGCCTGAAGTTAACCTTTATACAGCTCATGCTTTAAGTTGCTCCCACATCGATGACGAGATAGATAATTTCCCCGGTATGCCTCCTTCATAATAAAGCTAAGTCAAATAGACTCCATATTTGAGTTCTGACTAAATAGTGTTTTAAATACCTATTTTAATGTGGGTACAGGTGTGGGTAGACGGCGAGCTAAAATTCTAACCCATTGTAGTAATTAAATAATAATAGAAAAGTGGCGGAGAGGGTGGGATTCGAACCCACGAAACGCTTGCACGCTTGCCGGTTTTCAAGACCGGTGCCTTCAACCACTCGGCCACCTCTCCAAGACGGATACTGAAAATAGTTTATTATTGCGTTCTGGCAAGGTGTTACCCCAACTTTCTTAATATAATAACTTATAACTTAATCAGTCTTATTAATTACTTTTGCAATTTCTTTAGCGGCTAACTCATGACCCACTTTTGACCAATGGCCGTCGTGGGTAAAATGAGTAGAGTTGAATCCAATATTTTTAAAAGCTTCAAATGGGTCGATCACTGAAATACCTATTTTTGATAGCTTCTCGGTTATAGTTTCTCGTAAAAATCTTGAATTAGCATCTGAATCCCGGATTTCTAATCTTGTGGGGGCTAAAAGCACATAGAAGGGAATATCGGGAGGAAGCATTGACTTGAGATTGGTTATTTCCTTAATCGAAGATACAATGAGCGAATGTATTTCTGTTTTTGTAGCTATAATATTAAATATATGTGGTTTTTTTATAAGTCCTAGCGAAATAAAAATATTTTTTAGCAATGCTACACGCTTTAAAGAAACAGTAAAAAAATTATAAAGTGCTAGATTATTTGTCAGCAACACTTTTAGCTCATTGAAAGACAGTAAATTTATTCCATCATTTTTTATAAAATTGTTCTTCTGATGCCATTTTACTGCATCTTTTTTACATTCATATTGATTAACATCATTTTCTAAAATTAATCCGAGTATAACGGATTTTGGTACTAGATTTATAGGCAATTGTGCCACAATAGCTTGGTAACCGCATAGATCGGTTCCGGGACTAGCAAGGTTGTAAGTTTTTTCGCCAATTAAGTTGCTTAAAACACTAGAATACCTCTCATTTTCTTCAACTCCCCAACCAAAAGCCATCGAGTCGCCTATAACCCATATTCGTCCATTGGCTCGATCAATTGTTTCCACTTCTCTAAATCCAAAAGAATTTATATTTATTTTTATCCGAAAGTTTCCATTGTTTTGAGAAAAATAGCCCTTAAAATTTGGCGTACCCATAGCAAATGGAAGGTGTCCAGAAAAATCATTTATTGTCATAAAGCGTGAACTTGAGAACTCTGGCCAATTGGGCATAATTACCCTGAGAGAAATTTCAGCGAGGGCAAGGCCAATTATAAGCCCAATAAATAAGCTTATAAACCAACCCTTTTTAGTAGCTCTATATTTTTTATTATTTGCTTTTAAATCTGATAGAGACATTAAAATTAACTAGCTTTCCGCCCTATAACGTCAAATAAAGCTCCCTCTCTGGATATACTGCTTATCCATCCAAGTTGAGTTATTAGTCTTTCGTAACTGCCGGCGGGATCAGAAGCCGTAAACAAACCACTGGGTTTAGTGTTGGTATGACTGCCAAGTATGGGTGGGCTGCAATTGATATATTCGATATTATTCTCATCAAACCACCCCATGACCTCCCCAATGGAATGCCATGTTTCATGTGGGTTATAATACTGATCTGCTATCCAAATTTCTTTTTTCTTTGGATCAATAGCCTTATTCCTAATTACATAATCTATATTGGGACCAAAGAAGGGTATTAACTTAGACCTTAGCCATGTCATGATACGAGCATACCGATTATAGAGACCTATAACTACAATTCCTCCAGGTTTTAGTTTTTTGATTATCTCAGAAAAAGCCCTCTTAGCATCAAAAGTATGATGAAGGACACCATGAGAGATTACAACATCAAAAACTTCGTCCTTTATCGCCATATTAAAAATATTCATTTGTGCAAATGAAGATCGAGATAGTTCGTTTCTGGTTTTATGTTCTATCGCCAATGAAAGACTAGATAATGATAGGTCAATACCCAGTGTGTAGTTATTATTTAGTTGGAGAAAATTGGTTAGTTGTCCAGTTCCACAACCACACTCCAGTATAAGTTTGTTAAACCCAATAGATTGTAGCAGTTCGTTAGAAAAAGAGTTAGAGGAGCCCTTATTTACTAAATTACCAAATTCCTCTAGTCCCTCATAACTTGGAAAAGGGTTGTCTTCGTAAAAATCTTTAATGGTATTTGTAATATACTTTTTGTCACCGTCTGTCTCTTTAAACAAAAACGGTATAGATTTTTCGTTAGGAAAGTATTCTCCAGTATTCACGCACTTTAGGCCCCCCTCAGTGATTTCCATTATATCATCTTGGTTCCCTCCAGGAGGTTTAAGGCAATCCAGTATTTTTTTAGGGAATAGACTACTCTGATTCATTGATTGATTTTCCTTAATAGAAAATTACCAATAGCTAGGCCATCCATTTCGGTTCCCATAAAACACTTATAGGCGTCTTCAGGTGAACATACGATAGGTTCATCTCTTACATTAAAGCTCGTATTTACAAGAAGACTGCAGCCAGTTATTTTTTTAAATTCTTTGATTAGAGCATAAAACTTTTCGTTACTGTTTTTAGTTACAGTTTGTACCCGTGCTGAATAATCAACATGGGTTACTGCTGGTATGTCACTTCTTTTCAAATTTATCCTGTCAGTTACTGACAAATTTTTATTGATACTATTATTTTTAACTATTCTGTCCTTTAAAACATCCGTAACTATAAGCATGTAGGGACTATCCTCGGTTAAATCAAAATATTGAGAGCAATCTTCACTAATGATAGCTGGGGCAAAGGGCCTAAAGCTCTCCCTATATTTTATTTTTAAGTTTAGTATTTTTTGCATATTTTCTGATCTGGGATCGCCAAGTATTGACCTGTTTCCTAGCGCCCGTGGTCCAAATTCCATACGGTCTTGGAACCAGCCTACTATTTTACCCTTAGATATTAAATTTGCTACTTCTAAAATCAATGAATCAATATCCAAAAGGTCATAATCGGCATTGTACCTTTCAAGTACCTCCTTAATTTCAGCGTCTTCGTATGATGGCCCAAGATAACATCCTGACATTCCATCAAATTTTTCATCCTTTTTTGCGATAGTGCCGGAGATAGAGCTTGCTGCTAGTGCGGCTCCAATAGAACCTCCAGCATCTCCTGCAGCTGGTTGTACCCAAAGATTGTCGAAAACTTTTTCTTTAACAAGCAGCCCATTAGCCACACAATTTAAAGCTACCCCCCCTGCCATTACCAGATTTTTTTCTCCTGTCTTTTTTCGCAAGGTTTTGGCTAATTTAAGAACTACTTCTTCTGTGATCACCTGTATTGATCTTGCAATGTTCATGTCCATTTCTTGAAGGGGTGTATCCGGCTTCCGTGGTGGTCTGTTTCCAAAAAGATTTGAAAACTCTCTATTAGTCATCGTCAAGCTAGTACAATAATCAAAGTACCTCATATTTAATCTAAAGGAGCCATCTTCCTTGATGTCTATAACCTCATCCTTAATTTTATCGACGAAACAGGGTTCTCCAAAAGGCGCTAGGCCCATAACTTTATACTCACCTTCATTTACTTTAAATCCTAAGTAATATGTGAATGCTGAATATAGGAGACCTATTGAATGGGGAAATTTTATTTCTTGATCTAAAATGAGGCTATCTTTATTTCCCCTTCCAAGAGAGGTAGTGGCCCATTCACCAACCCCATCCATTATTAAAATTGCTGATGAGTCGAAAGGCGATGGAAAAAAAGCACTGGCAGCGTGTGAATGGTGATGATGTGAAAAACTTAATTTACTAGGTTCAATTGTCCCACTTTTAAGAGCGTTAAGTTCTTTCACCAGTTGTGTTTGCAGAAGTAGTTTTTGTTTGACCCACAAAGGAATAGATTTAACAAAACTACTAAATCCTTTAGGCGCATAGGCAAAATAGGTCTCCAAAAGCCTATCGAAAGTAAGCAGAGGCTTATCATAGAATGCCACTTGTGAAATTTCATTTAAATCTGTATTTGCCTGTTGAAGGCAAAATTTTATCGCGTGCTTTGGAAAACTACTATCACCTTTTTCTCGACTAAATCTCTCTTCTTGGGCGGCAGCAATTATTTTTCCATCCCTTACAAGTGCAGCACTACTATCGTGGTAATAACCAGATATTCCTAAAATATCCATTCTAGTCACTTTTCAAAAAATAGCGTAAATAAATGGTGCTATAGCTGAACTCTCAGCTAAAATAAGTAATACCCCTATCAAAAGCATAACGAGTATAATTGGAGCAATCCAAATTTTTTGGTATACCCTAGCATATTTAAATATCTGTTTTAGTAAGGAGTACATGACAAATAATAGTTAAAAAATATCCTTTATTGTTTGTTTATCTGTTTGTCGTTTTACTGAGGAAAAATATGATAATTGATTTGCGCTGAAGTTTTTATTGATTATTTTTCGGCCAAAAATTCTCATTACAAGACCAAGGGGTACAAAGATAGCAAAAAATAATATGCCTAATATTAAATGGTTGTTAAAATATCCAACAATTCTCAAAAGTTTAGTCCATAAGGCTGCAAGTGGAAGCAGTATTCTCGGAATGATAAGTGACACCAATAAAAATAAAACCGAGAACAACCCAAGTAACGGCAATAATAAATCAAAAACTAAAAACAAGATAAAAAATATAAATGCCAATAAGGCAGAAAAGATTAACCCGAATGAACGGCTTCCAAGATTATTGGAAAAATCTGCTCTGTTTGTAGCACCTGCCATTAGCTAACATCCTTTATATTTATTTTTAACGCATTCTTGTGCAAGTTTAGTAGCTTTTTTTATTTGGTTAAGGGTCATAATTTTTGCAACAAGATCGCGATTTTTTATACCAATTTTGTCACCTTGCATAGCCGTAATATGTAACCATAAAAATGCTTTGATATTATTTTTTCCTATCCCTCTTCCTCGCATATACATGGTACCGAGATTATTCTGTGCTTTTATGAGCCCTTGTTCGGCCGATCTTTTATACCATTTTACCGCGTTTCCATCATTTTGGCTGACAAAGACCCCTTTGTAGTACATGTTCCCTATAAAAAATTGCGCCTTTGGATCTCCCTGTCTGGCTAGAGCCAACCATTCTTTATATGCCGTCTTATAGTCTTTCTTTTCATAGGCAGCTGCACCTTTAAGTAAATCGGCGCTCCACACTTTGTTAAGGCTCGAGAAAATAAAAAGGGAACATATAAAAAAACTAAATATTTTCATTTTCTTACACTAAATACCTCAGTCCAAAAGTTAAAATCTAACTCTGTCTTCCTCTCATACCCAATCTAGCTTTTTCGTTGCTACCGGGTATGATCATTTCAAAAATACTTTCTACTGAAGTGTAATCATAATAGCCCAAGCGAGCAATGGGTCTTAACTTAATTACGTCTATTAGACCTTGGGAAGTTAGGGCATCATCGGATATATGAATACCGATAACACGTCCTATTATAATGTTTACCGACCCCATATCCCCATTTCCAGGGAGCCGGAGTGTTGAATAATATTTGCATTCGAAGTGAATGGGGGATTCCTTTACCCGCGGAGATTTTATTAAACTAGATGGTTCTATATTTACTCCAGCTATTTCAAATTCATCGATTTCTGGTCCAACCTCCTCACCTGATTTATTTACAGCGTCTCTCAGATCATATGTTGCCATGTTCCACACAAATTCACCAGTTTGTTCAGCATTTTCAACAGAGTCTTTTCTTTTAGCTAATGTATTTTGGTTAGCAGCAAACATAACGTAAGGTGGATCAAAGGTTAGTTGCTGAAATTGGCTATAGGGAGCCAAATTAGGAATACCTTTTGTGGACAAAGTTGATATCCAGCCAATTGGTCGGGGTATAACACATGATTTAAAAGGGTCATGGGGTAACCCATGCTTACTTTTTCCTGGTTCATAAAACATATTATCTGATAACTCCAGTAATGAAAGAAATGGTGAATATATTAAAAACAGTACGGCTACGGCTCTAATCACACAGAGACTATGTATACAATCCTAATATAAACACAATATTGTTACATTTTTTGCTCGTGTTATTATGGTCTTAGTAGAACTTTTATACCAAACCACAATAATAGGCTGGGTGAAATGAAAAAGAAAAATAAGAAATATAGATTTTTACTAATACCTCCATTTCGATTGCCTGCAGATACTAATTGGGGGTACCAAACGCTTCATAAGGATGGTTCATTGCCAAAAACAGACAGATTAATGAATGGTGAGAATAGCCCCTTTTCTTGAAGATGTGGACTGGGAT
>PTLG01000046.1 GCA_002937995.1 Alphaproteobacteria bacterium MarineAlpha3_Bin7
TTGACCCAAAAACTGATGAAATCGTCTGGAAATATTTTTCAAAAAGAAATCCATTAAATTTTTGGAGCCCACATATAAGCGGATGTCAGCGGTTAAAAAGTGGTAATACACTTATCTGTGAGGGGGGTAAGGGTCGAATATTTGAGGTAACTCCAAGTGGTGAAATTGTCTGGGAATATATAAATCCATTTTTTGGTCCGCATCCAGCTTATACTGATAGTGAAATAAATTGGGTATTTAGGGCCAAGAGATATTCATCGGACTCTCCGCAGATACAAAACCGTGTTTAAAATAGATATTAGAGTGAAACTGAGAAATTATCTTACCCAATGTTACAAAAATTTATTGATGCTCAAGAGTCTGTTTTAGAGCAGGTGGAAAAAGAACTGGTCGAAGGCACAAAGATGTCACACTGGATGTGGTTTATATTCCCTCAGCTTCAGGGATTAGGACAAAGTGAAAGATCTCATTACTATGGGTTAGTTGATCTTGAGGAAGCAAAAAATTATATAAATCATCCTCTGCTTGGACCCCGTTTAATTAAATGTGTAAATATCATGTTAAAACATAAAACAGGTAAACCTGCAGAAATCTTGGGTGAGGTAGATGTATTAAAGTTTAAATCTTGTCTTACTTTGTTTTGCCTTGCTTCTACGGGAACAAGTTTCCATGCGGTTTTTAAATTAGCTCTTACCAAATATTTTAATGGAAAAAAAGATACAAAGACACTAAATCTACTAAAGATGAAAAAAATAGAATAAATTCAAAATCGATGTATAAGAGCATTACATTACCCATCTGATACTTTGATTAGGGAATAAGAATACTAGATCCTATCGTCTTTTTGTCGGCTATATCCTTGTGTGCTTTTGCGACATCGGATAAGGAATATTTCTGAGATATATTAGGGTTTAAAATTCCCTTTTCAATCAGTCCAAATAGGCTTTCTGCAGAGTTTTCTAATTCCTTGCGATCCAGTTGGTAAAATCTCATTGATGTTTTGGTAAAGAATAGTGATCCCCCAGTATTTAGCTGGACAGAGTCTATTGGTTCTAAGGGGCCAGAGGAATTTCCAAAGTTAACATAATAGCCCCTGGGTTTTAGTGATGAGATTGACGCTAACCAAACCGCTGGGCCAACTGAGTCGTAAACAACATCAACACCACTGCCATCTGTCACCTTTTTTATGCAGTCAGCTATATCCTCAGTTGATGAATTAATCGCGTATTGGCCGCCATTGCTAAGTATAATATCCTTTTTATTTTCAGAGCTTGTTGTTCCTATTACCGTAACCCCTATATAATTTAGCCATTGACATAAAATCTGCCCAACGCCCCCTGCTGCAGCATGAACCAATGCAACATCACCTTTTGATGCTTTATAACAGCGCTGTACTAGGTATTCCGCTGTCATACCTTTCAATGCAGTAGCTGCGGCAACCTCATCCGATACTCCGTCAGGAATTTTTACGATTTGGTCACAATTAATCACCCTAGCCTCAGTATAGGCACCAGGGATAGTGGCCGCATAAGCAACCCGTTCCCCCACTTTAAAATTAGAGACATTTTTTCCTACTGCTTCAATAACTCCCGCTGCTTCGGCACCAGGCGTAGCTGGCAGTTCAGGCAAAAGGGGGTACTTTCCTAATCTTACCATTATGTCCAGAAAGTTTAGTCCAATTGCTGTTTGACGAATAAGGACATCATCATCACCAGGTGATCCAATCTCCGTTTCTTCTATTTTCAAAACTTCAGGCCCACCAAAATCATAAAATTTTATTGCCTTTACCATTATTTGTCTCCAGATGAAGTTAACGATATGAATTTAATCTAAATTGGTACTAACACTGCGATCATGTTAGCGCCCCACAGAGGCGGAGGCTCTGTGAGACATCTATTAAGGATTGAATGGACTAAATTTTCTATACTTTTTTTAAAATAATTGCCCCTTCGTGCTGATAATCTTTTTTCAATATTAAACCCGGAGGCAAATGCAAGATGTTCCAAGTTGCCAGGGCCATAAGCAGCTTTATGGGTCAGATCGTTATATTGATATTGAAGGCCAAACGGCGAAGCTGCATTTGGGACTCGTAATATTATTCTTCCATTAGTATTAAGATTATTCTTTAAGTTTGTTAAAAGTTTTTGTCCTTCAAAATAAGAAAAATGCTCAAAAACATCCAACATAACAATTCTGTCAAATTTTTCTTCCAGTTTATCGAGAGTTAGCCAAATATCTCCAATCGTAACTTTATTAGCTATATTATCTGGCATGAATTCTAGGGTTTTGGGATCACCGTCAACACCTTTAAAATCTGTTAATCCCTTTGCAACTAGATAAGCAAGGAATAAACCTGTTCCAGTTCCCAGCTCTAGAACCGATTGAGATGATTCGAATTTACCTGGCCTCCAAACTTGCTCGTCAAAATTACGAATATGTTTTTTCCTAACTACTGCATGAACATAAGTTCTATGATTTTCATAGACCTGATAAAAGTCCTCAAGTTTTTCAAATTTTAATGCCAATATGACCGCCCGTTAAGTTATTGATAAAATATAATCCTGACAAAAGATAATAATTGTCTTTTCCTGATAAGAGCAAGTATGATATTTGTGTCTCCGTTGACGTCAAGCCAGTAATCTTATCCAACAGCATTCATATAGTTAAGTTCTAGTTTTTTGTTTGTTAGGATTATACGAACATGAGTATGAAATTATCTCTGGCATTAGCTGGAATTATCAAAAGTATAACTAGCATTCAAAGAGAAGAGAGAGCAATACGTAACCGTTTGTTAGTTCGGGATTTGTTAACTGATTATAGCGAGATTAAAACGAAGAGAGGAAATATCAAATTAATTTGCAGGGATCGTAGGGAGGTTCACTATGTTAAGCATTTTTTTGATAGAGAACCAGATACCCTTAACTGGATAGAAGAATTTGCAGAATCTTCAATATTTTGGGATGTAGGCGCCAATACTGGAATTTATTCCATATATGCAGCTTTGGGAACCAACGTGAAAGTATTTGCGTTTGAACCCGCTTCGGCTTCTTATGCATCATTATGCAATAATATTGCTGTTAATTCTCTCGATGGAGATATAATTTCTCTCTGTATGGGATTTTTTAATTCTACTGAACTTACTAAACTCTCCATGCAAGAGGTTGAGGCCGGCGGAGCTATGCATCGTTTCAGTGCTTTAGATCTTGAAGTAGAAAAAAATAATCAGAGTTTTATTTTTCAGAGCACATTATCTTTTTCGATTGATGAATTTATTGAGATATACAATTTATCTTCTCCAAATTACCTGAAAATTGATGTTGATGGTGTGGAGGATAGGATACTGAGTGGAGCATCCAAAACACTTCAGAGCAAGAACTTGCGATCAGTTTTAATTGAAACAGCTGGCAGAAATGAGGATGACACTGAGAAGTTGCACAAATTGTTTGAAGGTTTTGGTTTTACTGAAAATAAAAAAATAAATTACGGCCACGATACCATTTTTTTTAAGCCTTAACGAATTAAGCTAATAGCAATTTTTTAGAGGCATCAATTTTTTTATTAAATTACGAGACTAAAGGTGCCGTCTAATAGTTACCAAGGGTGTATATCTCCCTTCCAAGTATAGAATTTACCAGAATCTCGAATAGTCAAGTTATCAATTACTGACTTCATGCCTTCTACACTATCTTCAACACTTATTGGAGCATTTGTCCCCCCCATATCTGTTGCCACCCAGCCTGGATGAAATAAAACCGAGGTTATACCTTTTGACCTCCATTCAGGCTCAATAGCACGGAAATTATCATTTAGATAACATTTTGATTTGCCATACAGTCCAGTTGGTGCAGGTCCACCATTTCGCGCCCCCATTTGGCTTGTGAGTATAGCTACTTTCTTCGTTTTACTTTTTAAAATATTTGGCATTAGAGCATTGGCGAGCTTTATCGGCGCCTCTGAATTTATATCAATTACTTGTTCTTCTTTCAGCCCAGTACCATAGGTGCCAGCATTATGAATTAATAAGTCGACCGGAGTATCCTTAATTTTTGACTTTAGGATACTTAATTGTTCTATACTTTGGACATCTAATGAATAGATTTGAATTTTATTGGAAAGAGCGTCAAGTTCAGTTGATTTGGAACGGTCACGTTTTGTTGCATGGATAACCCACTCATGCTTCAGGTAGTGCTTCACAAAACCCAAGCCAATTCCCCTATTCGCACCAATTATGACAACAGAATTTGCCAAGACGATCAAATCACTCTATTTCTAACTAACCAAATTTAGTTCGTAATTAAATGATATATTGGTTTGGATAAAGAAAAAAGGGAGTAAAAAGTATGAAAACAGTTGCTACACGTGGCGGTTACGCTGAACAATATTTTCCAAATTCGGAAACACTTATGCCGGACGAAATGAGAATAGTAGCTTTGGGAACTGGTCGCCCTTTTTTGAGGAGATCGCAGGCCAATGCATCCTGGCTAGTAGAACTGGGTAATGGTGATAAATTTGTTTTTGATTTTGGATTTGGATCACAGATGAATTTTACAGCCCTTGAAATACCCTACAGTTCTATCAATGCTTGGTTCGCGACACACCTTCATACAGATCATGTTGGAGATTTCGCGCAGGTTTGGGTTGGATCTTGGGCGGGCGGAAGACTTCAACCTCTAGAAGTATATGGCCCTTCGGGACCAGAAAAAAAATACGGTTTTAGGCACTTCTGTGAAATGCAAATGGAGAGCTATGCGTGGGACACAGATACACGGGTTGGAGCTCTTCCAGCGATTGGAGCAAAATTGAATATTCATGAATTCGATTATGCAAAGAACCAAACAATCTACGAAGAGAATGGTGTTGTAATTAAAAGTTTTCCCGCGGTACACCAATTTGATGGCCCAGTAAGTTTCAGGCTGGAGTGGAATGGACTGTCCTTTGTTTACTCAGGTGACACTACCCCAAGCCAAATTTTTATCGATAATGCAAAAAATGCTGATGTTGTAGTTCACGAGACATTCAATACTATTGAGCAATTAATGGACCGGTCTGGTTATGATGAGAGAACAGCGAGAGCAATTGGCACCTATATTCACTCAGCACCCGAGGAAGCTGCTGTGGTTCTGAGAGAAGTGAACCCTCGCTTAGCAGTTATTTATCACTTTTTTAATGACTTCGATACAGCCCCGGAGATGCAACAAAAGGTTAGAGAGCATTACGTTGGTCCCCTAGTAATGGCAACAGACTTTATGGTATTTAACGTCACAAAAGATAAAATTATTACTCGTATGACTGAATTTTCTGATCACGTCTGGCCTAATAAATCCAAACATGAAGGTTTTGGAAAAGCGGAGAGAAAGCCGATGTTAAAAATGTCAGATTGGCTTAAAAAGGCTCAATTGTTCCCAAAGGAGAATTCAGAAAATGGGCTGGTCTACAAAGGTAAGGTTGGCTAGCGCTCGTATAATTACTTTGCTTTAAGTATTAGTTTACCTCTAACATGACCTGTACTTATTTTGTCTTGTGCAACCAGAGCGTCAGCTAGACCAAAAATTTCTATTTCTGGGGGGATTACTTTTTTCGACTTAGCAAGTTCAATGATTTGCTCCAAATAGTCGCGAGACCTACCGACTTTTGGTCTAATAATTTCTACATCTTGTCGAGGAGGTGAAAAATTTTCAGGCTGGGGCGCTATATAAACCAAGCGCCCCCCGGATTTAAGAACAGAATATGAATGTTCGTGAACACTAAAACCAACCGTATCGAATACTACATCACAGTCAGAAACCTGTTCCCAAAAATTAGTAAGATTGTAGTCAATTATCTGGTCAGCTCCGAGTTCTGATAAATAATTATGATTGTGTTGACTAGCCGTTGTAACAACAATGGCGCCGATATGTTTTGCATATTGTATTGCATAACTTCCAACACCACCGGCACCTCCATGAATTAGCACTTTCTCTCTTGCTTTAAGTTTAGCTGCCTCTTTTAAGGATACTATGGCTGTTAGACCAGTAAGAGCTAGCGCGCTAGCTTCTTCGTGGGTTAAAAACTTTGGCTTTTTACAGATTAAATCCGATTTTTCACATACATACTCTGCATATGTTCCCTCACGTCCGGCCTCCAAAACTCCAAAGACCTCGTCTCCAAAAGTAAAGTCATCTACCCCTTCACCAATATCGAGCACGACACCCGAAAAATCTCTGCCAGATATATGTGGCATTTTAAGTTTGCTAGCACCGGCGTAAAGCCCCTGGCGCACTTTATAATCCGCCGGGTTAACACTTGCCATATGAACTTCTATGAGTAACTCCCCCTTTTCCGGTTTGGGTTCAGTTACCTCGCTCTCGAATAGAGGTCCTCCAATTGACTCGAAAACCATTGCTTTCATTTTAGATACCTATAGCTAAGCGGAGCCTTATCTTTTACTAGCTGTAATTTTTAGAAGGCCAATCTATATAATCTGGTTAATTTGATCTATTTTTTAGACATTTGTAAAGTTTTAGTAAGGTTTGTTGTGAAGTTCTTCATTCTAATTTATTCTTGCAGATGGTTAATGGTATTTCTTGCTATCTTTGAGAGGAAAAAGAAGAAAAATGGGAACAGGTTCATCACAGGATTACCAGAAAATAAAATTGAGAAAGTTAGGGGCATATTTTGGAGCTGAAGTTAACGGTGTTGATCTCACAAAGAAACTGACCAGTAAAGAGGTGATAGAAATAACCCAAGCACTTGCTGAGTATGAATTCTTAGTCTTTAAAAACCAAAATATTTCTTCTGAGGACCAAATAAGGTTCGCAGAAATATTTGGTAAGTTAAGTGTCCATCCATTCTCTCCAAATAGTGAAAAAATTCCTGAACTTATAATATTTGAGAATGATGAGAATAACCCCCCTTTTGGGACAGATATTTGGCATAGTGATGAAACATTTCGCGATAGTCCTCCCATGGCTACATGCTTGAGGGCTATAGATGTCCCAAAAGTTGGCGGTGATACTTTGTTTTCTAGTATGTCAGCAGCTTATGATGGGCTTAGTGAGAGGATGAAAAGCTATATTTCAGGGCTGGAGGCAATTCATGACTTTAAACCTTTTAAGAAACTTTTTGATAATGATGAAGCAGGTATGAAAGACCTTCATCGCTTTGAACTCATGTGGCCACCTGTTACTCATCCAGTGGTTCGATCTCATCCGGTGACAGGTAGAAAGGTTGTGTTTGTTAACCCTCAATTTACTGTTCAGATCAAGGGCATGAACGAATTTGAGAGCCGTTCCTTACTCACAGATCTTTTTGATCTAGCTAAAATACCAGAATATCAGTATCGTCTTCATTGGGAAAATAATACGATGGTACTTTGGGACAATCGATCGGTACAGCACTATGCCGTCCATGATTATTGGCCGCAAAGACGTCATCTTGAAAGGGTAACGATAGAGGGAGATAAGCCTTTTGGATCTGATGTCGTTGCATCGGAGGAGAGTCTTTTGGGAGGCAAATCACCTCGGCCAGCGGGAGTTAAGCCAGGCCACGGCAACCATGCCCCTAAAAGAGAGTTCTTGAGAGAAATAGAACGGTCAAAATAAACAAAATAATTAGTTAAATCTGCCAAAGCGAGCAGTTAAAGTTTTTTCTTCTGCTTTTATGTGACTGTTTATCTCAGGCATTACTTTGTTCATCATTAATTCCATCGATTTTTTTGCGAGTTGTTTGTCAGCCCAATCAATGCCTGTATAAACCAGTGTACCAAACGGACCAATCTCGTTCCGTAATGTCAAGATTTGGTCCACTACGCTATTTACTGTCCCCGCAATTACTTGTGTTTGAAGAGTTTGCTCAAGGGTAATATCTGTATCTGGTTGATCCGGATAGCTAGCAAATAGGCCGAGTTTTCCTCCACCTCCTAATTTGCGCATTAAATTGGAAAAATAAAAACCGTAAGGGCCAGTGGGTGTTTTTGCGTAATTTGTCGCTATTTTTTCGTCATCTGCTACAAATATACATTTAGCTACTCTCCAACCTCTAGGATCTTCATTTTTGTTAGCATTCCTCAGGCCTTCCAAGTATTTAGGTAAATGTGTAGCAACCCAATGACTTTGGACATATTGACATGATATTGGGTTCCAACCTCGCTCGGCGGCTAAGGTAATACCATGAGAATGAGGCGTCAGAGCAGTGATAACAACTGGAGGATGGGGTTGAGTTAGAGGTTTTGGCGCAATTCCTTGACCAATTTCTGGGGTTAGAGTTTCTTTTGTTGTTATAGTATTAAATTCACCTGTGATATTGTAAGGTGCTTCTCCCCACCAGATTTCCATCACTTGTTCGAATACTTCAACCATTTTTTTATTACGATCAATTTCTTGATTTCCAAAAGCTTCAATATCAGAGGGAAGACCACCAGGTCCTATGCCCCAAATCAATCTTCCGTCCAATAAAGTATCCATCATTGCAATGTGGCCAGCTATCATTGCAGGATGATATACAGGAAGGTTTATAACACCAGTACCAAGTTTGATGCTTTTGGTTAGCGACGCTAAATGGGAAATAAACATTAGGCATGAAGTTATTGGCTCAGCCAAGTCAGTAAAATGTTCACCTATAAAAGCTTCCTTAAACCCAATTTTGTCTGCCAGAATTACAGATTCAACGTCTTCCAATAAAATTTCTCGATAATTTCTGTCTAATGGATGGACAGGTTGAATAAAATAGGAGAGGTCCATTTCACCACCATGCTGTTTTAAATTATTACTCCAGTAGTATTCTTAGTATTCATTTAAATGCGAATTGTTCTGCGCTGAGCAATAAAGTTATGATAGCACACATTTTTTGGAAACATATATTAATTAGGACTATAAAATTACTTAGATTCATAGACTAGGCTTGCTTTTTCTGCTTCTTTTAATAAAAAGACACTGGTTAGATATATGAGAAAATCTCTTAAAATAAATGTGATTGGGGCTGGCCCTGGTGGCCTATACTTTGCTCTTCTTATGAAGCTGTCAAATCCTGAACACATAATTACTATTTATGAACGAAATAAATCGGATGATACATTTGGGTTTGGGGTGGTGTTTTCAGATGAAACACTGGGAAATTTTATGGGCCAGGATCCCAAGACCTATAAGGAAATCCGCAACGCGTTTGCTTACTGGAACGAGATTGAAGTCCGATTCAAAGGTGAACGTATAAGATCAGGCGGTCATGGCTTTGCGGGGATGTCACGCCATAAGCTTTTGGATATTTTACAGCAACGATGCATTGAAGAAGGTGTACAGATTTACTTTGAATCTGAAATCAGTAAAATTGATAATTATAGAGATGCAGATTTAGTACTTGGATCCGATGGTGTTAATAGTACTGTAAGAGAGACTTACTATGAACATTTTCAGCCAACGGTTGATATAAGAAAAACTAAATTTGTGTGGCTTGGTACTAAGCAAAAATTTGATGCATTCACATTTATTTTCAAGTCCAATGATCATGGTTGGTTTTATAACCACGCCTATCAATATGGACAAGGAGAGGGGGAGGCCGCGTCTACTTGGATTTTGGAAACTCATGAAGATACGTGGAAAAGAGCTGGTTTTGATGATGCGGGAGAGCTGGAGACTTTGGCTTATTTTGAGGATATGTTTAAAGAAGAACTGGACGGTCATAAACTTATATCCAATAAATCTATCTGGCGTAATTTTCCTGTCATTAGCAATGAGAGCTGGCACTATGAAAATGTCGTATTGATTGGTGATGCTGCTCATACAGCTCAATTCTCAATTGGCTCTGGTACTAAAATAGCGATGGAAGGAGCCATAGCTCTACAGGAGTCCATAAGTGAAAGTAGCTCAGTTAAGGATGCAATTCTACTTTACGAAAATAAAAGGATGCTAGAAGTTGCTAAATTACAAAGAAGTGCAATGGTTAGTTTACAGTGGTATGAAAATGCGCGGCGTTATAACAATTTGTCCCCCCAACAATATGCTTTTAATTTTCTAAGTCGCTCTAAAGGGGTCACATACGAGAACCTTAAACTAAGAGACTTCAAATACGGTTCTGCAGTTAATAATTGGTATGCAGAACTAGTTAAAAAAGAACACGGCATTAAATTTTCTTCAACTACTCCCCCTCCACCTATGTTTACCCCTTTCAAATTAGGAGAGATGGTTTTAGAAAATAGAGTTGTTGTCTCACCCATGTGTCAATATTCAGCTGAAGATGGCACACCGAATAACTGGCATTTAGTTCACATCGGTGGCTTTGCTGTTGGGGGGGCAGGATTAGTTTTTACGGAAATGGCAGATATTTCTGCTGAAGGCAGAATTACCCCGGGCTGCGCAGGCATGTATAAAAAAGAACATATTATAGAATGGAAAAAAATTACTGACTTTGTCCATGAAAATAGCCGCGCAAAAATTTGTATTCAGTTAGGTCATGCTGGTAGAAAAGGATCAACTAAAGCTCCCTGGGTTGCTGCAAACGAACCGCTGGATTGTGATAACTGGCCCTTGATATCTGCTTCTCCCATACCGTTTGGTAACGTGAGCCAGACTCCAAAAGAGATGAATAAAAGTGATATGGATATGATTGTAGAGCAGTTTATAAATTCGACAAAAATGTCGGATGAGGCAGCATTTGATATGATAGAAATTCATATGGCTCATGGATATCTGCTGTCATCATTTATTTCTCCAGTTTCAAATGTTAGAAAGGATGAATATGGGGGCACTCTGGAAAATCGAATGCGTTTTCCTATTGAGGTTCTTCAGGCGGTGAGATCTGTCTGGCCACAAAACAAGCCTATTTCCTGCAGAATTTCTGCGACGGATTGGTTGGAAAGTGACGGAGTTACAGGAGATGAAGCTGTTAAAATTGCAGAATTACTTTATACGAATGGTGCTGACATTATTGACGTATCTGCTGGTTGGACTTCGTCTCAGGCTAATCCAGTTTACGGACGTATGTTTCAGACGCATTTGAGTGAGCAAGTTAGATTAGAGGCAGGTGTACCCACAATTGCCGTTGGTAATATAACCTCTGCAGACCAGGTAAATACTATCGTTGCTGCCGGGCGAGCCGATTTGGTTGCTTTAGCGCGTCCTCATTTGACTGACCCACACTTTACATTAAGTGCTGCTGCACATTATGGATTTGAACAACAATACTGGCCAGATCAGTACCTTGCTGGCAAAGCGCAATCTAAAAGGTTAGCTGAACAAGAAAACGCTCGATTAAATGAGTTACTTGAGGCAAACAAACCCCAATCTCACAGTCGGTCGGGAAAATAATATAAATTAGTTTCCAAGTGTTTGTCCTGCGATCACCAGTTTTTGTATTTCACTTGTGCCTTCATAAATGCGAAGTGCCCTAATTTCTCGGTAAAGTTGTTCAACTTTAACACCCGAAACAACTCCCATGCCCCCAAAAATTTGTACTGCTTGGTCAATTACTTCTTGAGCTGCCTCTGTTCCATAAAGTTTGGCCATGGACGATTCTCTTGTGACACGAGTAGCTTTTTTATCCTTTGTCCAGGCACTTCGATAAATTAATAAGGCCATAGCGTCTATCTTAACTGCCATGTCAGCTATTTTTGCTTGAATTAGTTGAAACTCAGAAATTGATTTGCCAAAAGCCTCTCTCTCTTTGCTGCGTGTTATTGCCTCATCTAAAGCTCGTTTTGCAAAACCAAGTGATGCTCCACCAACCGTTGTTCGGAAAACATCCAAAGTGGACATAGCTACTTTAAAACCTTCACCTGAATTGCCTATCATATTTGTTGTAGGTATTTTGCAATTTTTAAACTCAAGTGTTCCCAGTGGGTGAGGCGCTATAACATTTATTCGCTCACTTATAGATAACCCCGGAGTATCTGAGTTGATGACGAAAGCCGATATACCTCTAGATCCTGGGGCATCGTTAGTTCTCGCAAACAGAACATAGAAGTCTGCAATCCCAGCGTTGGAAATCCAAGTTTTTGAGCCATTGATGCAGTATTCATTTCCACTTAGTTCTGCAGTGGTTTTCATGGCGGCAACGTCGGATCCGCCGCTAGCTTCAGATATTGCAAAAGCCCCAATTCTCTCCCCTGAGGCAACTTTGGGTAAATAACTATCTTTCTGTTCTTCAGATCCGAAGAGTGTTATCGCTCCTGAACCTAGCCCTTGCATGGCAAAAGAAAAATCTGCTAGCCCAGAGTAATAGCCCAGTATTTCGCGAGTCAAAGCGAGAGTTCTGACATCAAAACTCTCCAGAGCTCCGCCATGAGAACTTGGAATGCAGTATTGAAGCCAGCCACCAATGCCTAGCTTTTTAACGAACTCTCTGCATAAATGGTCGAGCTCCTCATTTCCATTGGGTTCTTTATTTTCCAGAGGTTGAATTTCCTTGATAGCCCAATCCCTCAGTTTTTCTGCGAATTCTCTATGACTGTCATCAAAAAAAGGCCATTCCATGTATGTTAAGTCAGACAATTTTTTCTCCTATTACTAGTTCATCACAGCGCCACCAGCAATTACTATAGCTTGTCCTGTTATTGATGCTGAAGAAGGAAGACAAATCCAAGCCGTCGCCTCAGCTACTTCCTCTGGATCTACCATTCTACCCATAGGGCTCATATTATCAATTTCTGTTTGTATTTCATCTCTATCTTTTCCAGTTTTGTCTACTATTGAGTCAACGGCTTCGCTAACCAGGTCTGTGTCAGTGTATCCTGGACAAATAGCATTTACAGTGATCCCCTTTTTTATGGTTTCTAAAGCGAGAGTCCTAGTTAGGCCAACAACGCCATGTTTTGACGCACAATAAGCAGCAATATATGGATATCCCCTTAAGCCTACGGTCGAAGAGATATTGACTATTCTACCGTAACCAGCTTCCCTCATATCGCTAAAAACTTGCTGGGTACATAGGAAGGTACCCGTAAGATTGAGTCCAATTACCTCGTTCCACAAACTAGAATCCAAGCGATGGAAAGGTGCACTTTTTCCAATACCAGCGTTATTAATAAGTATTTGTGTTAGCCCCATTGAGCTTTTTATATCTTCAAAACATTTTTTTACGTCTAATTCACTTCCCATATCACCTATCGCAGTGTGCACCTTAATACCATAGTTTTTCTCTAAGGCATTTTTTTGTTTAACAAGTGTTTTCTCTGTTCTACCCGTCAGGCTTATATTTGCTCCCAATCTTGCAAGGTACTCTGCAATAGATGCTCCTATTCCTCGCGATCCACCAGTGATAATTGCATGCTGGCCGTCAAGTGGTTTGTTAGAAAACATATTACCAGTAATTTTCATATTATTACTCAAGGTATTCCTATCCTCTCAAATATTGAAGAAAAAGAAATAGTGAAAAGGAGTGAATCATTTTACTCACCTGTTTTGATAATTTCATCAATAGTAACAAATCTTTTTTCTCTTGCTGATTTTACTCCAGCGCGTATTACAGCAAGAGACCTGGAAGCCCATTCCCCCCCGACTTCTGGTTCAATATTATTTCTAATACAATTTCCAAACTCTTCCATTTGCTCGGCCAATACATCATTTTTTTCAATTTTTATGGCGCTGGGCACATCATCTCCTTGTTGCAGATAATTTAGGCCATTTGTTGAGTCATATAAAGCAGATGCTTTTTTTCCGTATATATTCATAACGTAATTTTCTCCTGCTGAAGCATAGCTAGCATTTAACGTAGAGATAGCACCGTTTTCATGTTTCATGATCAAGCCAGCAACATCTGGATTGTCACCGGGTAGAACAAGTTGGGATAGCATCCCAGATACTTCTTCTACAGGGCCAATTAACATTTCTAAAACATCAACATAATGTGGCCCTATTTGAAGCATTACTCCACCAGGCATTCCCTCTGAGCTGTAACGCCAGTGTCCAGCTTCAAATTTACCTAACCTATCTCTGCTGATATTCGACTCAGCCTGAACAATTATGCCAAAGTCTCCACTTTCTATCTTGTTCTTGATCCATCTGAATTGGTTTTCTCTTCGCCTTTGGAAACCTATTGATAATTTGACACTCGCCTTTGCGCAAATATCCGCTATTTCAAAACCTTCAGCCACAGTGTTAGCTATTGGTTTATCCAAGAATATATGTTTTCCGGCATTTGCTGCGAGGCGAGTAGTTTCCAAGTGAATATTATTTGGGGTAGTGTTAATTATGCCATGTACCGCGGGGTTCGCTAAAATCTCCTCATAACTATTTGCAGCTTCACAACCATATTTTTTAGCAAAATTAACTCTCTTCTCTTCAGATCTGCTAAAGCAAGTTACAATTTCAACACCCGGTGCTCGTTGGACAGCGTCAGCTAATACATCAGACCACCAACCCAGTCCTAAAGAGGCTAGAAATATTTTATCAGTATTCATTTTATCATTATCCTATAAATTAAACATCTAGATTTACCTAAGACTTTTATGAACGACGCCTCTTATATTCTGCCCATAAAGACCAGGCAATCGAGGTAATAGCCAATAATAGAAAAAACACGCTAAAGGGTGATACAAAAAATATACTTAAATCATTCTTCGAGGCGATTAATGAAACCCTTAAATGTTCTTCAAGTTGACGCCCCAATACCATCGCTAGTAGCATCGGTATGATAGGCATCTGAAGCCAACGCATAATAATACCTAATATCCCAAAACTAAACATTACATACACGTCAAAAAAGTTGTTTCGTAGAGCATAGCTTCCAATAACACATAATATTGCTATTGTGGGCATAAGTATTGTCTTGGGGATACTTAGTACCTTTACTAATAATCTTATAAAAATCAGAGCTATTAAAATATTAAATATATTTGCCCAAAAAAAGGAGAATACGACTCCATAGGCAAACTCGCCGTTTTCGACAAACAAGAGCGGTCCAGGAGCTAGGCCATGTATTAGTAGGGCCCCAATCAATATGGCCGTAACAGGGTCTCCTGGGATTCCTAGAGTCATCATAGGAATAAGGGCGCCACCTGTAACAGCATTGTTAGCTGACTCTGGAGCGGCAATACCCTGTGGTGAACCCTTGCCAAATTCCTCTGAGTTTTCACTCAGTCGTTTAGAATAATCGTAGCTAAGAAATGCTGCTATAGGTCCACCGGCGCCAGGTAGAATGCCGAGGAACGAACCAATCGGAGAACCCAAAATAACAGGTACCCTGATTAGTTTGAGATCAGCGATTTTGGGAAATATGTCAGTTATTTTTTTTACTACATTCGCGTCTCTAACAGAATTTTTAATTTGGGTGAAATTATCAACTAACTGTGGTATCGCAAATAGGCCTATTAGAGCTGTCAAGAAGTGTATTCCTCCAATTAGGTTTACTTCACCAAATGTAAATCGTTGTGTGC
>PTLG01000047.1 GCA_002937995.1 Alphaproteobacteria bacterium MarineAlpha3_Bin7
TCCTTCAAAGGCCACCCAGACAAACCTCCAATCTCATTTTTATTAGCACTTTTTAAATCAGTGGGGCGGGTTATTGTCGTATTTGTTGCGATTATCCCATCAATTCCATAATGAATTGAGATATCTGCAATATTGTTAAGTTCATTATCGCTGAGATCAGGAGCTACTTTTAATAAAATTGGAGTTTTATCATTTTGGTCATTCCTATAATCAGTTATAGAACCTAATAGTTTTTCAAGATTTTCCGTATTTTGCAATTCCCTTAGCCCAGGAGTGTTGGGTGAAGATATATTGATTACTAGATAATCAGCTAAACTAGATAGGTTTTTATAATTTCCAAGATAATCTCCTATGGCGTCTTCAGCGTCCTTATTTTTTCCTATATTTATACCAAGAATATTATTATGTTCTCTTCGAAATTTACTTATATTCTGCCTAAATTTTTCCACGCCACAATTATTGAATCCTAGTCGATTAATTATACCATGATCTTCGGTTAATCGAAATAAGCGAGGTTTAGGATTACCCGGTTGAGGTTTTGGGGTTACTGTTCCAACTTCTATAAAACCAAATCCGATTTTATATAGATTCTTTATCGCCGAAGCATTTTTATCAAAGCCTGCTGCCAAGCCAATTGGATTGTTAAAATGACGGCCAAAAACTTCGTTATATAAAATAGAATGATGTTTGGTTCTTTTGTCGGGATAACGGCCATATTTTAGTAAGCTAAGTGTTATATTATGGGCGTCCTCTGGCCTGAGTGAAAATAGAATAGGCCTAATTAATTTATATAGTGTATCCATCTCTCAATAGTCTCAGCAAAATGTGCTTAGCTTCCTTTTTTTATTCTCCGCTTGGCTATATTGGTAAGGTGTCTTACTAATCTCTCGTGGGCTGCTAGAGACTCAGACTTTGTCCACTTGCGAAACCCCTCGCCAGTTGACATTCCTAGTTTTCCATCATTAACCTTATTTCTCAGTAGTTCTTGTGGTTTGGCAGAATTATCAAGCTCTTTTAACAAAAACTCATGAATATCTAAGGTTAAGTTTAGCCCTACCAGGTCTGAGTTTTCCAGTGGTCCCATTACAGCTAACCTTTGCCCAAAACCCTCTTTAACTACTAAATCTACCGTTTCTGCATCACAAATTCCTTGTTCAACTAATGCTATTGCTTCGCGTTTCAAGGCATGTTGTAGTCGGTTACCTATAAAACCTGGAACATCTTTTTCTACATGTACCGGTACTTTGCCTGCCGACCTCATAAGATCCATTATAATTTTTATATTATTTCTATCAGAGTAAGGGCTTTCTATGACTTCCACTAGCGGTACTAGGTGGGGTGGGTTCCAGAAATGCGTACCAACTATTCTATTGGGTTCTTTTGTATCTTCAGCAATAAGCGTTATAGGCAAACCAGATGTATTAGTGGCTAGTATAGAATGCTTGGGTGCAAATTTAATACACTGATCAAATATATCTTTCTTCAATTCCAATTTTTCCGGGATAGCTTCTATAACTAGATCGCAATCTGAAAGAGACTTTTCTAAGCTATCAGATACAAGAATATTTTGTATTTCAAAATCTTTTGTTTCTAGGCTCTCGCTTATCCTTAAGATACGTTCAATTAAAGTATCTCTAGCTTCTTTTTCTGGTTCAAAAACTGACACCTGATGACCAACCGAGGCAAAAACATAGGCAATTGCATGGCCCATTAACCCCCCACCTAAAACTGTAATTTTAGAATCAATCAAACTCAACCAGCCGTAAATCCACCGTCAACATACATTACTTGTCCAGTACAAAAGTCAGAAGCAGGCGAAAGTAAATAAAGTGCCATTCCAGTTAAATCCTCAACTTCTCCTAATCGCCCCAAGGGGATTCTTGACAATGACCGCGCCTTAGTTGCTTTACCCAACTCATCATCACCATACATCCAAGCTGTAAGTTTGGATCTGAAAACAGTGGGGGCAATGGCGTTTACGGTGATACCGTATTTTGCCCATTCGGTGGCTAATACCCGAGTTAACGAATCTGTAGCTCCTTTTGAAGCGCAGTACCCAGTATAACCTGATATATTCCCATGCCTACCCCTTACCGATGACATTAAAACCATTTTGCCAGTCACAGAATTTTCAATCCAATATGTTCCAACGGCTTTGGCCATAAACCACGCCCCTCTAACATTCGCGTCCATTACGTCTTGCCAATCGTCATAATCCATTTCATGAATAAATCCAGCTTTGTTATAACCGGATCCAATGGCAAGCATTTTTATACTGCCAAACTCACTTAGAGCTAAATCACAGATTGATTTAGCGTCTTCTAAGCTATCTGGTCTACATACTATTGTTTCGGCTTTTCCGCCTACCTCAGCCACTTCGTTTGCCACTTCCTCGAGCTCCTTTTCACTACCGGAGGCAAGAACCAAATTGGCACCTAACGCACCCAGAGTTAGAGATATTCCTCTACCAAACGCTCCAGAAGCGCCAGTTATAATTGCTGTCTGTCCAGCAACATCAAACATGCCAAGCGGGTTTCTAAGTCTTTCAGAAATAGCTTCCTCTTTTTTTTCCGCCATTTATTTAATCCCTTATAAGTTACCTCTTTCAAACCTAAATTTTTGGTCGGGATCCAACATTGCCAAAATGCGGACCCCACATCCGTCACCGCCTCGCCATCGCCACGGAAAACAAGCAAACGTGCATCTTTTTCCAGTTACAAGATCGAGATCGCCACCCACGTTCTCTACTCCAGGTATACCTCCACCAATCATTAGGGTTTTATGGCCTGCTTCCCAGTCCGGAAAATCTTCTTTTGGGTCTCTGCCAAATTCTTGCTTATATTCTTCAATAAGGTGAGGGTGGGTAGGTCCTAGTCCATGATCAACTAATTTGGTAGCCATCGGATGATCATTAGACTGGACATCATAGCCCACAAGTTTAACTTTTTTGTCAACTAACCATTGAGCTCCTTCTTTGTATATTCCAGGTGAATAGGCAAAATATTCGTCTGAATCCATCATTTTTTTATGCATACCCGTATTTATAATCACAATGTCACCTTCTTTAATTTTGGGGCTAGTATTTTCGAGGTCTTCAGGCGTAATAACTTCCCATTTTCCTTTGGGTATAGAAACCGCTACTCCTGTACCAAAAAATCTCCAGAGCTCGTAATCCATAATATCTGGAGTATTTTCTGTCACATGTAAGGGCGCATCCATGTGGGTTCCCCTATGCATTATACCTTCAAACTCTGTCTGATATATGCCGTCTTTGGCATGGAATTTTTTCACATGTACATTTACTCCAGGCGTGGAGGGCCACTCGGGCATATGATGTCCCCAAAATTGACTCAAGTTGTATATTTGAGGAGCTGAGTGTTTTTGTAAATTTTCCATATTAATTGTTTTACCTTAGAATTTACTTATCCGCCGCTATCTAACCTATTTTTTCCAGTCGGGTCTATTATAGCTACCAATCTAACAGGACACGCATCACCGTGTACCCAACGCCACGGAGTTGCTATCAAGGTAGCCCTAGTGTTTTTTAAACTATCAATATTGCCTCCTACCTGTTCAATAGTTGGCACTCCCGCTGCCAAGAGTATTTTATGTGCAACATTCCATTCTGGGTGATCTTTTTTTGGGTTATTTCCAGTTTCTTTTGCGTAGTTTTCTTCAAGTCTATTCATTAGGGGCCCTCCCCTGTGCCCCGCTAATGAGGTTGCTAGCGGGTGGTCGATCTGTGGGGTATCAATTGCGACAAGTTTCACATTTTTGGAAACTAGAAACTCTGCACTTTCCTTTGATATGCCGGGTGATTCACCAAAATATTCAAGACTATCTGAGTATTTTTGATGCCAGCCTGTTACCAGAACTACAAAGTCACCATCTTGAATTTCAATTTCAGTATTTTTAAGATCATCTATGCTTATTAGCCCCCACTTCTTTTTAGGGATATGGAGAATTACGCCGTTTCCAAATAAACATTCGAGCGGAATATCAGCTAACCCAGCACCTCCCTGTATCATATGGATAGGTGCATTCATATGTGTGCCTGTATGCATCACCATTTTTAGGCGATTTGTCATAACACCATGCTGACCATGTTTTACGGATCTATACATTATTACGTCCTCATTTCCAGGATAGGACGGTGCTCCATGGCCCCAAACATGGCTTAATTCATAAAAGTTTAGTCCGTTGTATGGATCTGTCTCATAATTCACTTTGTTTTTTCCTATTTAACTTTATATAAATCACAGGCTACCGCGACGGTAAGCTTAAACTTCAAACGAGCTAGTGTCTATAAATAACCAGGCGTATTATGTTAGATTATCAATATCTTGGAGCTGGTTAGTTACTGAATGTTAGCAGAACGTTCAAGGCTATTAATCATTGAGCTCTGAAGCAGCATATCTCTGCTTTTTTCTAGGTTATCTGTCATTGCTCTTAATTCATCTTGCCTTTGCTTTCTTATGTTGGGGTCTCTTTCTTCAAGGTTCTTCTTGTTTCTTATAGTTTGAGCTTGAACATATTCTATGGCGATGGGTCTCCGCTGACGATCGTATAAGTCCAGGAGATCCTCGGAGCCGCCATTGTTATATATGGCTATTAATTTCTCACTCAGATTGACGCCGTCATGTATTCCTCCATTCATGCCCATACCTCCCAAGGGATTGTTAACATGAGCAGAGTCTCCAGCTAATAAAATCCTGCCAAGTCTATAACTTTCAGCAACTCTTTGGTTTACACCATAGAGTGTACGTAATTGGATTGTATATTTACCCTTATAAGGGGCAATTTTCTGCAGTCTTTTTTGTATAAACTCATCTTTAAAAGCCTCTTCTTTGCTCATTTCCATTTCTATAGGAAATAAAAACCTCCAGTAGTCTGGAGCATGAATTAAAGCACACCATTCAGTGGGATGGGAAATATATGATACGTGACCCATGTTAGTAACAATACTATCAATTTCTTCTGGTACGCTCACCGTCACAAATTGCTCGGGGTAGGTAAAACCCTTAAATTCGATATCCTGAGATTTTCTGACTGCACTCCTGGAGCCATCTGTTCCTATAAGGTAATCACATTCAATGTTATTTCGACCTGTCGATGTATCGTAGGAGATAACTACTTTATCGTCTGTTTGGCTAGCACTTACGAATTTAGAGGAATATAAAATTTCAGCATTACTATATTCTTCCAAAAGATCTTCTACTACACGGGTAAGCTTAAACTGCTCACATTGAAGTCGATAGGGGTGGTCGGTATGATCTCTAATTATACTATGATCAAACTCAGCAATTAAACCTTCCTCCAAATCACGATATTGCAGTTTTGGGGTAATCAGTCCCTGCTCTATCAATTTGGGTGTAATACCTAATTTATCTAGCATATCTAGCGTTGGAGGGTGGAAAGTAGAGGCCCTAAGTTCCGGAATAAGATCTGCTTCAGCTTCAAGTACGCAAACCGAAATTCCCGCTCTAGCTAATATAAGGGCTGAGACACAGCCAACTGGTCCTGCTCCAGCAATTACTACTTGTGTTTTATTTAACATCTTAAAATTTCTCCAAAAGCCATCCTCGACCTAAAAATTTGTCGTTTACACCTATTGACCGCAAAGTGTGCCAGATAGTTGCTACGTTGATTGGTATTACTGGCTTCTGAATTTGTTTTTCTAGGGTCGGGAACAAATCGACTGCGGATAAATTGGTACCCGCTTGCACAATAGCGTCAACACTATCATCATTTAGTTCATTTAATACTACATCGATAACCTCGCTAGGAGGCGTGTGCGCTATTGAGGTAGCAGTATCACATTTTAGCCCAACTACTTTAGAAACTTCATAGCCTGTTTCCTCTAAAAACCGATGTACCTGCTCATCACCAACTGGCTGATATGGGGTCAGTGCCGCTACCTTTTTGGCACCAAAAGCCTTTAGTGAGGCATCGAGCGCATTAGCTCCAGTGGCAATACCAATTTCATCGCCCACCACCTCTCTAAGTCTATCAGTAAATTCTGCGTTGCCTTCAAGACCACCCCAAAAGGTCTCAGCTGACATACCCATCATTATTTGACTAGGTTCGCAGGTCATAGCATCACGCATCGCATGTGGAATAGTATCCCTAATGGCTTCTATGAAGGCTAAAAACATATTATCACTGGATAAATCGGGTTGCCCAACGTAGAAGCGGCAAAAATGCCAAGTCACGCCGGGAGGTAGGAGTCTCTGACAATCATATTCGACACCAATATTTGTTGATGGTATAATAACTGCAATCCTTCCCCTAGATCCTATCCATGGTTCTTGAGGTTTTGTAAGAGGTTGAACATCATTCATAAACTATCTCCCAAAATATTTAGCCAATCAAAGTATTTATTAAGCTATTGATTTTTTGCTAAAATTATACCCTTCTTATCTGTATTTAAAATAGAGTAAAGCAATTATATTAGAAATGAAAAAAAATAAGGAAGTTATTATCTCTGGTGCCGGTCCAGTTGGTTATCTTGCGGCTTTGAATCTAGCAAATATAGGCGTGTCCGTTACACTTCTCGAGGTAACTGAAAAAATTGCAGATGATCCGAGAGCTGGAACTATTCACCCACCAACCTTAGAGATGTTTGATAAACTGGGTTTGGCCGATACTTTGATAAGTCGAGGATACGTTGTGAGCAACTATCATTATAGAGATCGGAAAACTGGTTTAATAGCAAACTTTGATCTAGGGGTTCTTGCCGATGATACTCGTTACCCATTTAGATTGATGTTAGAGCAACATAAAGTCTCAGGGATTATCGATAGTGAGTTGAAGAAGTTTAAAAACTTTAAATTATTACGACAGCATAAAGTTAAGAATGTACAACAAGAAGAGGGTGGTGTTTTAGTTGAAGCTGAGACGCCCAATGGGGTTACAGAGTTTCGTAGCGATTATCTTATAGGATGTGATGGCGGTAAAAGTGCTGTCAGGCGTTACATGAATGTGGAGTTCAAAGGGTTTACATTTGAGGAGAGATTTCTGGTTGTCACTACTCCTTATGATTTTGCTGAGTCTGGCTATGCATTTACAAACTATATTTCGGACCCAAAAGAGTGGTGTGCTTTATTCAAAGTCCCAGGAAAAGATGACTCAGGTATATGGCGAGTGGTATTTCCAACGGATCCAGAGCAAACAGAGGAATATATATTCTCAGATTTAGCCATAGAAAGTAGGCTGCAAGGTTTTCATCCAAAGAAAGATCCATTTAATGTAATTCATCGAAATCTTTATGTGGTTCATCAAAGGGTTGCTTCACGGTATAGAGATGGGAGGGTTCTATTGGCTGGGGATGCCGCCCATGTTAACAACCCTCTAGGCGGGATGGGACTTAACTTCGGTTTTCATGATGTAATAAATCTCACTAATAAATTAGGCAAGATTTTGTTAAATGGCGCGGATGAGGGTTTGTTGGATTTATATGATCGCCAGAGAAGAACTGTCGCCGAAGAGTACCTCCAACGTCAATCAATTGAGAATAAGCGGAACATGGAGAACAAGGATGATAAATCTCGTGAAGCCTTTCATAAGGAATTACAGGCAATAGTTTCCGATCCAGCTAAAGTTCACCAGTATCTGCGAAGAGCGGCAATGCTTGAAGGCATAGAGCGAGAAAGAAGTATCACCTGATTGGTCGAGTTATTTAATATAACTGATTATCTCTTTTTATTTGATTTTTCAAAAGTAAAAGAGGCGAAGCAAATTATAGCGCCCGCGATTTCGATAGCATGATTTGTTTCAAATACTTGATTAGGCAATAATAAAGCGAGCCCTCCGACAACATATAGTATTCTCTGGATTGGTGATAGTTTTGTTTGCAAAAAACCTATTATTCCTGCGGAAGTAAACCAGATACCCATAATTGCAGTAAAAAACGCAATTAATATATCGATCCAATTACCAATCATAATTAAGTTGGGTGCTAGAACAAACAAAAATGGCACAATAAAGGCAGGCCAGCCAAATTGACATGCTGACAAAGCAGTCGACATAGGGTTAGTATTCGCTAGTTTTGCTGCAGTGAAGGCTGCGAGGGCAACAGGGGGCGTTATCATCGACATCAATCCAAAATAAAGAACAAATAAGTGGGCTGCTAAAGGTTCGACACCAAGGTCAATCATTGGTTGGGTAGCCAGAACCGCCAGCAAGAAGTAGATTGCGGTTGTCGGCATCCCCATACCCAATACAATACAAATAACTGCAGTTAACAGCAGCAGTAGGAGTAAATTTCCCTCACCCACTTGAACTAGCATGAAAGTTAAGCCGAAGCTTAAACCAGTTGCCTCGAGAACCCCTATTATTAGCCCTGCTGCTGCACCAATTACTATGATATCAACTGAAACTTCTCCAGTTTTTTGTAAACAAATCCGCAAAATGTTGGGTGTAAGTCTTTTATTATTATACTTGAAAAGAGAACCCAATAAACAGATCGAGAGAGCTCCAAATAGTGCAGCGGTTTCGGGCGGGTAATTTAGCCAAAATAAGGTTGTTAGCAAAATGATGAATGGCATAAAGAAATACCAACCCGCATTAATGACATTTAAAATTTGTGGAATTTGCTCGGCGGGAATAGGTTTTATGCCAATTTTACCTGCTTCAAGGTCAGCCTGTAGAAAAACTGAAGTATAGTAAAGTAGAGCGGGCAGGATCGCCACTATTATTACTTCTTGATACAATACATCCGCTAACTCAGCCATTAAAAAAGCTGCAGCACCCATTATGGGCGGCATAATTTGACCCCCGGTTGAAGCGACAGCCTCGATAGCTCCGGCAACTCTTGGGGAGTAGCCACCTTGTCTCATTAAGGGAATAGTTATAACGCCTGTTGACGCCACATTAGAAACGGCACTTCCAGAAATAGAACCGAACATTCCAGAGGCTACTACTGCTATCTTTGCTGAACCTCCTCGAGAGTGTCCCATAATAGCTGCAGCTAAATCTGTAAAGAAATCAGAGCCGCCTGACCTTAGCAAAACTTGTCCAAGAAATATAAAAATTACGACTACTGTGAATATAATAATAAGGGGTGTTCCCAGAAGGGCATTAGTATCAATTCCTAGATAAGGAAAAAACTTATTAATTTCGAGAGCTCGTCCAGCAAGTAGGCCAGGAACTTTATCGCCAAATAGCCCATATAACAAGAAAAGTGCCAAAATTATTAGCAAAGACCAGCCAGCTGTCCGCCTCAAGGACTCTGCTGTAAGTATTACCAGAAAGAAGCCTACAATATTTGTTTCAATGGGCTTATAGGCAAATTCATCCAGTAATAATGGATAACGAAAAAACATATACCAACCCAGTGAAAAACCAATAATTGCAGCTAACGAGTCATACCATGGAATTTTGTTTCTGGACTTGTTATTGGGTGGGATATTTATAAATATGAGCGGAAAAGCAAGGCCTAGGACCCCACAAATAACTTGTTCAGTAATTAAATTAAATCCAAATTCAGTGAGGAGACCACTTGCCCAAATGATAGCTATAGTTGCTAAAAACGAACCTAGCCAAGGGGACAACGCCCTACCTATTTTTAACGATAAGTAGGGCGTTAAATTTAAGTCATTTTCTTCGGATTCTGGTCCTATCAAATACCCTTTTCCTTAAATAATTTTAAAGCACCGGAGTGGTATTCAAGACCACTTTGTTGTTTTGACATACCTTTGGGAGAAAAACCTCGCCACATCGGTGAGGCACCGACTAATGCTTTTTTGTTCTCAAACATAGCTTTAGTCACACGATAAACAACGTCGTCGGATACATGTTTTCCCGCAAACAACATATAATCAAAATGTAATAGTTTTGTTGGAACTTCTACCCCTGGAATTTTAGGATTTGGATTAACAACCCTAATTTCTGCTCCAGGTAGCATTTTACCTACTAAAGCTTGTGTTTTGGCTGAGTCATCCATTGAGACAAATCTTATTCCACCAAGTTTTTTAGCAATTAATTTCATAAAACCGGATCCATATGCCCCAATAGCAAAATCTACTTTGCCAGCCATTAGAAATTTCCAACTAGGTACAAGGGCAGCTACTGGAACGTTTTTTGTATCTTTAATTGTTAAACCACCTGTAGCTAATGCTGTATTTATAATTTCATTAAATAAGGGAGCGGCCTTAAATCCTGTGGGTGCTTTGGATCCTTTTAGGTCGGCTACAGACTGAAATCTAGTTTTCTTTCCAACAAGCGGGCCCACCCTAAATTTCATCAAGGTTGCGACTAACTTAATATTTGGGTTTGGTCTACCCTCAGATAAGACCTGACCTTTGATTGCCCAGGCAGTTTGCATGATATTGGCAACACCAAACTCTAAAGATCCAGAGTTTACAGCTGGTATATATTTTTGTGTACCAGCCATTGGGGTCGGACGCATTTGTAACCCTGAAAATTGAGAAGTTACTTTGGCTATTGCAGCTGATACTTGGCTTGTGGCACCCTTTGCCGTCGTACCAACTCCAACAGTTTGCGCTGTTACTGGTCCCGCTAGGACTATGGTTAAAACCCCAACCATAAGAGTATATAAAAATTTCATTCTGTATTCTCCCTTTAGAGTTAATCGTTAATATTGCTAAAGCAATTTTACCATTATGTTATAAGTTTATAGACTGTTGGACCGTAAACCATTAAAAAGCTTATGGAAATAAGAAAATAAAGGAGCTAGCAGATGCCTATCCCAGTTGAATCCAGAGATAAAAGGCTTGAAGGCCCACTTGCGGGAATAAGGGTCATTGAACTTGGGCAACTATTAGCTGGTCCATTTACTAGCACACGGTTAGCGGATTTCGGGGCAGAGGTTATTAAAATAGAAACCCCCAATTCTGGTGATCCTATGAGAAGATGGGGAAATAGTCATGAAGGGCGCTGTTTGTGGTGGCCAGTGTTGTCTAGAAATAAGAAATCAGTAACTGCAAACTTAAGAGATCCAAAAGGCCAAGATTTGGTAAGGCGTCTTATTTCAGAGGCCGACGTCTTGGTGGAAAACTTTAAACCAGGAACACTTGAAAAGTGGGCAATGAGTCCAGATGAACTTATGGCTATAAATCCATCATTAGTTATTGCCCGGGTATCTGGATTTGGTCAAACAGGCCCTTACTCGGACAGACCAGGCTTTGCTAGTGTAGGTGAGGCTATGGGAGGCTTGAGATATATTAATGGGTTTCCAGATCAACCACCTCCCCGCTCTGGTATATCACTAGGTGACACTTTAACAGGGTTGTTTGCAGCGCAGGGTATACTCATGGCTCTATATTGGAGAGATGGACTGGGTGGGGGTAGGGGACAGGTGATTGATGCGTCTATAATGGAATCATGTTTTACAATGATGGAGAGTTCGTTGATGGAATATGATAAATTGGGAATTATTAGACAGCCTAGTGGTACTGGCCTCGCAAAAGTTGCACCATCCAATATTTATCCGACTAAAGATGAAAAATATTTGGTTATAGCGGCAAACCTTGATCCCATGTTCAATAGACTGTGTGAAGCCATGGGCAAACCTGAATTGTCGTCTGATCCAAAGTTTGATACTCATATGTCACGAGGAGAAAATGCTGAGGAATTAGATGCGTTGATTGGAGAGTGGACACAAAATATGACAGCTACTCAACTAGATGAGCATCTTGATAGTCATGGCGTAGTGACTGGTCCTATTTATACAATTGCTGATATTGCTGAAGATAAACATTTTAAAGATAGAGAAATGATTTTGAATTATAGCGATAAGCATTTTGGTGAACTGGCTATACCGGGAGTGGCTCCGAAGCTATCTCATACAGAACCAAAAATTTCTTGGTTGGGTCCCCAGGAAGTAGGAGCTCATAATCAAGAAATCTATGGCGGACTTTTAAACATTGCTGACGAAGAACTAGAGGATCTATCAGAAAAGGGGATTATTTGAGATGTCAGGTTCCCTATATAGCTGGAGGGGTAGAGTCGGAGTTATAGTTCCCCCAACCAATACAGTTAATGAAATAGAGTGGAACAAGATGTCCCCCACTGGAGTCAGCATTCATGCTACTCGTATGCCCCTTCACAGTAACCCAGCAAGTAGTAAGGAAGAAAAATTACTTTACAGAGACATAGAAAAGGCCATTAAATTACTCTCTCCCGCTAATTTGAATGTCATTGCATATGGTTGTACTGCTGGTTCTATGGTGTTGCCGATAGAAAAGCTAAGTGATTTTATGAAAAAAACCTCTAGCTGTGCGTGTGTCACAACCGCTGCTTCAATTGTGGCTGCCATAAAAATTCTTGGTATTAATAAAATAGCTTTAGCTACACCTTATGATGATATTTTGAATAATCATGAGAAACTATTTTTAGAAAAATGTGGCATCTCCGTGCAGAATATCAGGGGTTTGGGGATTGGTTCCGGGGGGGCTCATGAATACACGCAGATAGCCAAAGTACCACCCAAACAAATTTACGAACATATAATTTCTGCGGATAGCAGGGATGCTGATGCCTTAGTTATTTCTTGCACTGACTTTCCAGTTTTAGGAGTCATTGATCAACTTGAGGCAGAGCTCGATAAGCCAGTAATTACAAGTAATCAGGCAACTTTTTGGGCAGCTTTGAGGGCTGCTAATATTGACTATAGTTTTGACAGTTATGGGGTATTATTGCGGGAATATTGAAATATTTCTTGCTATCTTTTGGATTTGTTACGGTTTGACCCCATTTTAAAACGGCATCCAGCATAGAAAATAAATTTTTTTTCAGAAATTGCAAAGAATGCTTGAGGAAAAGGTTTTCGAAAATTATATTCCTCACGTCTTAATAAAAAGTTTGGGAGGAATTCGGTGACGGTTACTCTGCCACCTAACTACAAACCCTCTGAGAAGGAAGAATATCTTAACGATTTGCAATTGGAGTATTTTCGCCAGAAATTGCTGCGTTGGAGACTTGATTTGCTTGGCGAGGCAAAAATGACCAGAAGAAATTTGCGTGGAGACACTAAACTTAACCCCGACCTTGCAGACAGGGCTTCTTTAGAGACAGATAGATCGGTGGAGTTGCGAACACGGGATAGGGCTAGGAAGCTTATTTCGAAGATCGATCAGGCTGTCCAAAGGATTGAGGAAGGTTCTTACGGTTATTGTGAAGAAACAAGTGAGCCAATAGGTATTAAGCGCTTGGATGCTAGGCCGATTGCAACCCTAAGCGTAGAGGCTCAAGAGAGACACGAGCGAATGGAAAAAATACATATAGATGACTGAGTCTTTAGCCAATGATTCTTAGAAAAAAGAGGGCCGATGTTTTTTTACATCGGCCCTAAGTTGTTCCAATTCAAATTGGAATTAGAACGGGAAAATTATGTCAACAAGCTGATGGCCATAACGCGGTTGTTGCAGGTCTGATAGTGTTCCTCTTCCACCATAGGCAACTCTCATTTCTGCTATTTTAGTATGCGATATTTCATTTGCGGAGGTTATATCCTCGGGTCTAATTATCCCTGTAACCATCACTTCTCTCATTTCAAAATTGACCTTAAGCTCTTGTCTAGCAAAAATTACAAAATTTCCGTTTGGTAATACTTGAGTGATTACAGCTGCTAGAGTTATTGCTAGTTTTTCTGATCTATCAATTGCACCGTCACCTGAGGTCGATTTCTTTGTTCCTAAGCTTAATGCTGTTGCCGCATTAAGTCCTTGTGGCAAGAATTCCGTAAATTCGCCCTCTAAACCAAGAAGATTAGTCACGTCACCATCCTCTGTGTCGTCTCTTGCACCAGTGGTCTTGTTTTTTAGAGCAGCACTATCTTCGAGTGAAAGTTTCACTGTCAGTATATCTCCAACCTGACCAGCTCTTTGGTCTCTAAAGAATTTTCTTGCGCCGGGTCTCCACAATGAGTTGGCTTTGTGGAGAACACTTTTTGGACTTGGCATCGGCATGCTAACTGGCCGATACTTAGGCCTGCCAACTGGATTAGATATTGGTGTTACCTTCGGGCCAGTATCTAACTCAGAGAGCCTAGTAATGGCGTTACAAGCGCTTAAACTGGTAAAGAGAAATAAAATCATTGTAATTTTTGTTATTAATTTCATTTGAATACTCATTTATTTACCTTCCCTTATAATTTTCTCCCCAAATGTAAATACTGCCACTTCGTTTTTACCTATTACTTTAGCTTCAACCACTTGTTTACTTTGTATATTTTTAACCTGTATAGTTTCTCCTTGACTGCCTGATACTAGTGACTTGCCTTGTGTTGTAAGTCGCATTGAAGAGGTTGTTAATTTTATGGTTACCAGGTCACCTTTTTCGACGAGAAGAGGCCGCATGATTTGGGAAGTTCTGATGGGGACTCCCGCTCTGATAACACGTTTAGTGGCCATTCCGATTATTTCTTCTTGAGTTAATACGGTATCCCTCCTGATTTTTGATTCTCTTATCGTTAGTAGCTCAATGTGTTCAGGGCGAATAATTTGACCGCGGGTGAGATTTCTATCCACGACAGGAATTTCTGTCAGTTTATGGAGTTTTCCAGCTACTCGGAACCTCAAGGCTTCAGGGTCCCGTGCTGGTGCAGCTAGGGACGCAATAAACCTTTTTGTCGTTGGTTCATAGCTTAAATATTCAACACTCAGTGTAGGTGGTTGGTTTGCTGCTACATGTATTTGACGAAGACGGCCACTAGTTGTTAGTTCAAAGGCTTCTGGAGCTCCTTTGTTTTTAAGTTCAATTTTCAAAAATTCGTGCATCTGCTCAACAGATATTTGTTGGCTTGCCCTTTCTACTATAGCTCTAGTATTTAAATTGAATGGTTTCCAATCAACGCCGTTTTTTCTGGCAATATGGTACAACCAACGTGCATCGTAAGTCGCAAATTGTCCTGGTCTTGGAGACATAGCGATCCTTTTTGTGGCATTTTTTCCAGTTATATTAAAGAGATCGCCAATGGTAATAAATTTCTCTTCGACAATGATGGATGTCTTCAGGGATACTTCTGTTGCGTGGGTAAAGTAGGATATAAATAGTAAACCAATAGACAGAATAGTAGTTTTCATTTTCATCTTATTTTCCTATTTTATTTGGTTTAGTGTGCCCATCATTTCATCTGAGGCCTGAATAACTTTTGAATTCATTTCGTAAGCGCGTTGTGCGGAAATTAACTCCGAGACTTCCGATACAGCATTTACATTGGATGTCTCAAGAAAGCCTTGGAGTATCGTACCAAAACCCGTAGACCCTGCTGTAGCTGCTGTCGGTGTTCCTGAGGCTGGTGTCTCGAGATAAAGATTATCTCCCACTGCTTCTAGTCCA
>PTLG01000048.1 GCA_002937995.1 Alphaproteobacteria bacterium MarineAlpha3_Bin7
CATAACGTCTAGAAAACTCAACAATAGGAACAGTACTTTACTAGGTCAACAGTCTGGCGTCCAAATGAGAGATTTGTTTGGCGGGATAAATGGAGTTCAAGCAACCGTTGATGTGAGGGGATTTGGCACAGTGGGTACACAGAACTCACTAATCTTGATTGATGGCCGCCGACTAAACGATATAGATTTGGCTGCCGTTGACTTTGGAAAGATTCCCATAGACAGCATCGAGCGGATTGAGGTGATCAAGGGTAACGCCGGAAGCGTACTCTATGGAGATGGTGCAGTTGGCGGTGTAATAAACATTATTACTAAACCCTCTTCTACAAAAACTAGGGCCTCAGCAAAGTCCAATTTTTCCTATGGGTCTCACTCACGAAGGGAATCCAGTGTGTCCTCTAATATTTCTGTCGGGAATGTATCCTCTCGAATATTTGTCAATCGTATAACTAGCGATAGTTATAGGGACAACAATGCCTACAGTCAAAGAAATCTGGTTGGCGAAATAAAAAGGAATATGGATTTTGGCAGCCTTTTTACACGGATAGCTCTTGATGACAGCTCCCTTGGGCTACCAGGATCCCGTCAAATCAATCGCCCCGCAGGTATTAATCTTTTTGAGACAGATCCGGAAGGCACTGTTTCCTTTGTAACCTCAGATCTTCTGCTTCAAAATGGAATACATTTTACTCTCGGCGGCACCTATGAGCTAAGTGAAGGTCTTACATCAATTATTGATTTAGAATATCGACGCAAAGGGCAAGACTCTGTCAACAACAACTTCACACTAGTTGATACAGATTTGGATACTTATTCTATAACGCCACGGGTTAATTTGGATTATCCAGTTGGAAACTTATTTGGTTCTGCGCTAGTGGGAATAGACTATTACTACGCAGAATATGAGTCTGATCGAAAGAATGGCATTAGTCAGGTTAGACCATCTGATAGCTATGACGCATTTCAACATAGTTTTTCCACATATGGACAAGCTACTTTTCCATGGGAACAAAATACCAAATTGAGCTCAGGACTAAGAATTCAAAGTGTAAACACTCAAGCAGGGCACTTAAAATTTGCTGGGTCATTCGCCACAAAACAAGTGCCGCTGGATGACACTTCCACACAATGGGCGGGTAACTTAGGTGTTAATCATCGAGTCAGTGATAGCGTTGACATCTATGGAAGGGTCGGTAGAAGCATCCGCATTCCGACAATTGATGAAAGAATAAGTAGTTCAGCTAGAGATGCCACAACATTCGAATTGAATACTCAAACCTCCAAAGATATAGAATTTGGCGCAAAGTATATAGATCCCTTGGTGAACTTCACTACTAGCGCCTGGTATATGAAACTCAAAAACGAGATAGCGTTTAACTCACAAGCTGTTGCATTTGGCACGAATGTAAACTACGACCCGACCCGCCGATACGGTTTTGAAAGTGAGGTTTCTTATAAAGTAAAAAAAGATATTAACTTAAAAGGTAATCTGAATTTTATTGATGCAAAATTTGATAGTGGTCCGTTTAGAGGAAATAATATACCCGTAGTTTCACCTTGGACAGCAAGTGCCAGAGTAATCTGGAATATATGGGAAGATTCGCTGAATTTGTCAGCCACTTGGGATTGGTGGGATCGAAAATATCTCGAAAATGATGAGCGTAATATATTTGAGAAAGTTCCCATGACTTCGGTAACTGACATTAAAGCCTACGGGAAAGTTAATTTAGTTGGGGAAGAAAATATTTTATGGGCCCTTCAAGCTAATAACATATTTGACGAGAAGTATTTTACTTACGGTGTAGCATCAGCGACATCGGCAAATGTATTCAATGCGTTTCCCATGCCTGGTAGAACATTCTTATTTTCAGTAGGATCAGAGTTTTAGAAAATGAAATGAGATAAACTTAAATGAGATTGCCTTGTAATTGTAACAATATACTTGGTTTATGGTTAGTATTTTTAGTTTTTATATTTTCCAGTAATGTCTATGCCTATCCTAAACGGATAGCTTCTATTAATTTGTGCACAGATCAGTTGCTCTTTGAGATTGCTGCACCTAATAAAATAATCTCTATAACCTATCTCTCATTAGATCCAGAAATATCAAACCACCCCAAAAGAGCCAAGAAATATAGAGTAAACCATGGTTTAGCTGAGGAGATAGTGCACCTAAACCCCGACCTGATATTAGCTGGGAAATATTCATCGTTGAGCGCGACTAAAATATTGAGAAAACTGGGGTTTGAGATAGCTGAGTTTGAACCAGCTGTCAGCATAGACGGGATATACAAGAATATAGAGCGATTATCAAATTTAATTGGGCGCCCAAATATTGGTAGGAAATTAATCCAGAAAATAAAACACAAATTTAACCCTGATAATATGGAAAACCATGCAAAAAAACCAACAGCTGTAATATTTAAAGCCCGCGGCTTTACTCTTGGAAAGAATAGTTTGGCAAACGAGGTAGTTTTACATTCTGGCCTCACAAATATAGCACAAGATAAAATCCGTGGTTCCTTTGATTACATGCCACTAGAACAATTGATAGCCCTCAACCCCGATTTAATTATAACCGACGCTTTTAACGAGAACTCCCCGTCCCTATCTCAAAACTTGTTAAAACACCCAGCACTTGGCAAAATTACTCAAATAGGGTCTAGAGAAAACCATCCTAATGTGGCAGTCGTTCCTGCCCGATACTGGAATTGCGGTAATTCATTTATTACTCACGCCTTGGCACAACTAAAAAACTGGCAGATCAAGGTTAATAAGTAATGATAAAATTCGATAGGAAAGCGTTGCTCTGGAGTGTTTTACTTATTTTTTTAATATTCGTTTTGTCTCTGCTGTCACTCAGCCAAGGCCCAACTTTTTTACCTTTAGACACTATTATCTCGTCCCTTTATTCACAAGCAAACACGTCGACTAATATAATTATCCAGGAAATTCGTCTACCGAGAACACTGCTAAGTATTATGATAGGTGCAGCACTTGGTCTTAGCGGTGCAGCGCTGCAGGGATATCTTAGAAACCCCCTTGCAGAACCTGGGATAATAGGTGTCTCCGGTTGTGCAGCCCTCGGAGCCGTAATTGTATTTTATTCGGGTTTAACTAGTATCATATCCATTGCTCTACCTTTAGGTGGAATGGCAGGGGCGGCGATTTCGGTTTTATTACTGGGGTTGCTTGCCGGTTATAAAAGTAGTGTCATGACTATTATTTTGGCAGGCGTGGCAATAACAAGTTTGGCGGGTTCCCTCACCAGTTTGGTATTATCTTTGGCGCCTAATCCATTTGCTACATTCGAAATATTTTTTTGGCTTCTTGGATCTCTTGCTGACAGAAGTTTTGAGCACGTAAAACTAATTGTTTTTCCACTAGTCATCGGAATCGGATTGCTGCTAACAACGGGCCGCGCACTTGATGCACTTACGCTTGGTGAAGATGTGGCATCGAGTCTTGGTTTTAACCTCCAAAGAATTAAATGGACAATCGTAATTGGAATTTCATTAGCTGTTGGTGTGGCCGTATCTGTCTCGGGAATCATTGGCTTTGTAGGGTTAGTTGTGCCGCATTTATTAAGGCCCATCGCAGATTTCCGACCCGGTATTTTGTTACCTTTAAGCATGCTGGGCGGTATAAACCTAACATTAGCCGCTGATATACTAGTTAGAGTTGTTTCACAGGGCCCAGAACTAAAATTAGGAATAGTGACAGCACTAATAGGCTCACCCTTTTTCCTATATCTTGTCATTAAATCTCGGAGTAAATTGCAATGACCGAGACTATTGTTTCTAATCTAAGCGTTTCTATTGGTCAAAAAGATATCCTTAGTAATATAAATTTTAGCATTAAGTCTGGCGAAACCGTCGGTCTTATTGGTCCAAATGGATCAGGAAAAACAACCCTTATGCGCTCTATTTTGGGGTTGCAAAAATTATCTAAAGGGGAGGTATTTGTTGGCGGCGAAAACATAAAAATCATTTCAAAAAACAAGCTGGCAAAACAAATGGCATTCATACCTCAGGGCGGAACCAGCGAATGGCCACTTACAGTTGAAAACTTAGTTGCTCTTGGTCGACTACCATACACAACAAACTTTAGCCCCCCCAGTCCAATAGATTGGGAAATCATACAAAACTCAATAGATCTATGCGGCCTTAAAGATCTTAGCACACGAAGAGTCTCAAGCTTGTCAGGTGGTGAATGGGCCCGAGTTTGCTTTGCCAGAGCCATCTCTTCCGAACCTAATCTTTTGTTAGCCGATGAGCCTATAGCTTTTCTTGACCCTAAGCATTGTTTCCAAATCATAACATTAATAAAAAATTTGGCCGCCAGGGGAAAAAGCGCGCTTGTTATTCTGCATGACCTTTCAATCACAATGCGTTTTTTTGACAGGGTTATAATTTTAAAAGACGGAAAATTGGTAGCCGTTGGTTCACCTAAGGAAGTCATGTCGGAGAATTTTATAGCAGATACTTTTGAAGTAGATATTTTACAAGGGCAAGCTAATTCAGAGAGTTTTATAATGCCATGGAAGATTAGATAAATTGGTATGGTAGGATGATTTTTTATGAGCGAATAAGGACTAGAGTCAATACTATAAAGCCGAGTGGGCTTATAACTGCTTGCGCAGCTCTTTCTATTTTTGGCCATGTGGCGGTGGCCAGCACTCTAACTATTTGGTTAAGCACATCTACCAAAAAAACTGAAACAAGTGACATTATTTCAGTGAGTATTGTTACTGCCTTTAATAAAGAGTTGCCATCCAGTTTCGGTAAAACCAGCTTAAAGGAAACTAAACCTCTGTTTAGCAAGCAGCAAAAGTCGGAGACAATAATAGAAACCTTCGAGCCCAGACAAGTTCCTGGAGTTAATGAAAATAAAAATGTTTTACGAAAGGAAAACAGGACATCAAACAAGAGATCTATAACTAGTGCAAGAGTATCAGACAGAAGTATTTATTCTTTAGCCCTACCTTCTAGAAAGCCCCAGCCCATCGTTAAATCAATTAAGTTACAAAGCCAAGCAGAGACAATCATCCAAACTCAGATAGATTACGACAAAATCACACCTGCCAGAAACCCGGTTAAATATGACTCGGTAACGACTCACACAAACGCGGCACAAACAACCTATAATAAAATAAAAGGTAGAAAGACACCCGGAAAGCATGAAAAAATCAAATCCAATAAAGATAACTCTCTCAAACTAATTTATAACCCTGCTCCACGATATCCAAGAATTGCCCGAAAGGAGGGTAAAGAAGGTCTCGTAACTATAAACGCTATTATCTCTAGTAAGGGGTTAGTAACAACGGCAAGTATAAAAAAAAGTAGTGGCTTCCCAATCTTGGATAGAGCCGCATTAAAGGCTGTTAGAAAATGGGTTTTTAAACCCAAATTAAAATTTAATGGAAATTCTAACTTATCAGTTGACGTCCCCATTCAATTTAAGCTGACAAAATCATAAAAAATTAATATATTTTTCTACTTTACTATCTGTAATATTAGACTGTTGAAGAATTATGACTGAAAATGAAGCAGATATACCAGAAGTTGAAAACTCCGAAACACTGCAACTGGATGAACCTGAGCAGGACTGGCTGGATGATTTGCAGGTTAGCCTAAACTACCTAACCAAATTTTCTGTGCCAGGAGGTTTAGTCTTATCAAATCCATCCATACCAAAAGCTTCGAGATTTTTTCCCGTTATCGGCATATTAATAGGGATAGTTAGTTCTTTAGTTATTGCCGCTGCAAGCCTTACAGGACTGCCACAAGGAGTTGTTATTGCTTTTGGCATTTGCTCAATTTCTGCCATCACTGGCTTAAAACAGGAAACCGCATTAGCTAACAGTTTTGATTTATTACCAACAATTGTTAAACAGGAAGATAGTCAAAAATCAAATACACTATTTATTGGAGTTTTTTCACTTTTCTTCGGGTTTGTTATCAAATGGATAGCTCTTAGCTCTATTTCATTAGACGCAGCATCTCTAGCACTTTTAACGGGAATACTAATTTCTTCCTCTACCCCATCAATACTGATGAGATATAGTTTGCGTTCAGAAGAAAATGAGACACTCTCTTCGCAGGCAGATCTTAAAACGGTCTTTATTTCCGTTATATTGGCCATAGTAATTTGTTTTTTTATAAATGGTTTCTTATTAACAGCGACTATCGTATTAATTTTATTTATATTCATGGTTACGATTATTTTCTTAATGCGGCACTTTATCAAAAAGTATGATGAGACTTTAGTTTTGGGATTTGCCGAAGTCACCAATATAGTTGTTATCCTCACAATTGTGTCTTCTGAGGCATAAGATTTCGAAAAATATAATAATGAGACTGAAAGGCTTGAAGTCAAGAATTGATATAGTGCTGATACTGGGTCACTAAGGGTTAATAGTTGCCAACAACCCAGCAAAAAGGTTGCTCAAAGTTCTATTTCCATTAGGTCATAGGCTAAGTGTAATTCCCCCGAGTAGGATTTTTTTATATCCTTTTCAACCAGATCAAGTTGATGAGGACCCATTATCTCCTGAGGCATGTGTACACCCATTGTCTTTTGCACCACAGGATTAAGTGAGTCGAAAGATCCGAAATGTGTTGCAATAAGGCATTTTGCTCTAGCCTCAGAAGCAAGCTTCCCTAACTCTATAGGACTTGTATGAGCCCACGTACCTACCTTAACTTTTTTTCTAAATTCAATGGCTTCCTCAGGAAAGGTACACTCGTGTATCATAACGTCTACACCTTTCGAAAGTTCTACGAAAGCATCACAAGGTGCAGTATCTCCAGAAAAGGAAATTGATTTACCATCCTTGGTGTCTAATCTTAAACCAAAGCACTCAGAGATCTCCTTGGGAATATGTTCAACAAAACATGCTTTTACAGATACCAATTCATCCTCAAAAATTAACCCCGGTTGGCACTCTCGAACTTCTGGCCTAAGAATTTCGACATTTTGACGGCGAGGATATTGAGCTCTAGCTTCAATATCTTTTGCAAAAGCGCCATCCTCAAATAAGTGATCGACAAAAGACTGCGTTCCCGATGGTCCAATAACTACTGGGGGCAAACCCCTATCACAAATCCAAGTAGTAAGTAAGAAATAAGGGAACTCCGATATATGGTCGTAGTGAAGATGGGACAAAAAAATATGATTTACGTCAGTAGGATCAATCCCTGCTTTTATCATCTGTCTTGTAGCCCCATGGCCACAATCAAAAAGATAACTCTTATCGCCAATTGATATGTGAATTGCTGAATCAGCCCTCTCAGGATCTGGTACAGCTGCACTCGTACCCAACATCGTTATTTTCATGAGTTAAACTATCCCAAATTTATATTCTATGAATATATTATATATTATCATAAAATTAATATAGCCCGGAAATCACTCACATTGGTATATGTGGGACCCGTAATAATAAGATCTCCAATAGTATCAAAAAATACATAAGAATTATTGTTTCTCAAGTATTCTTTTGGATCAAGTCCAGCTGTTGTAGCTCGAAGAAGTGTATCTGGTTGAATAATTGCGCCCGCATGATCACCATTTCCGTCGATACCATCTGTGTCGCAGGATATTGCATAAACCCCCTCCTTCGATTCTAATGCAATCGATAAACTTAATAAAAACTCAGTATTGGGACCACCCATCCCGGATCCCCGTAGGCTCACGGTAGTCTCACCTCCCGAGAGATATAGGTGCTGCTTTTTCTGCGACTTGATAACCTGTTTAGCCATCTCTCTTGCTACCAATTTAGCCTCTCCCTCAACTGTTTCGCTAATTATGGTCACATCTAAACCCTCTTTCTCTGCAAAACCTTTTGCAGCCAGGATTGCTGTTGAGGTTGAAGCTATAATATCATAATCTCCGGTCTCAATTTTTTCTGGATTACCATCTAAGTTGTTTTCTAGGTGTTTTAGAATGGATTTAGGGGCGTCTAACTTATATTTATCAATAATTTTAATGACCTTAGCGCTATCCACGTTTTTTTTAAAAGTCGGACCTGATGCAACAAGGGATGGGTCATCACCAGGCACATCTGATATAATTAAAGTGTGAACTTTACTCGGATAACATCTCTCCAATAATCTCCCACCTTTGACCGAAGAAATTTTAGACCTCACGAGATTTATATCAGATATTGGCGCTCCACACCTAAGTAGTTCCTTATTTATTTTTTGCTTATCTGCAAAGGATACATCAGGAACCGGCGACGTCATCAATGACGACCCTCCCCCAGATATAAGTGCTAGTACTAAATCATTCTCACTAAGGCCAGAAATGAGATTAAGTATTTTTTGCGTGGCTAAAAATCCTTCGCGGTCAGGGACTGGGTGAGAGGCTTCAGATATACGTATCTGTCGGCAAGGCCTAGAATAGCCATAGGGGACAATAATCTGACCATCAAATATCCCAGTCCAATGCTGCTCTACCGTCTCAGCCATAGCTCCTGACGCTTTACCTGCTCCTATAACAATTGACCTCCCTTTATTCGGTTGAGGTGGAATATAACTCGGCAAACAGTTTTTTGGATGGCACGCCTTAAGAGCTATATCAAATAACTTTTGTAAAAACTCTCTGGGATCACTTACCATGATAAGACTTTTCCATACTAAACTTTAAATCACTCTAACCATGCAGTTGGACAGATTACAAATTACTTTTTATAATAATTTCACAAATAAAAAAACTGGGTTCTTAAATGGAAAGATCGTTCGCTAAAGAAATAGAACTACTTCGACTTAAGCAGGGAGAAGTGTTTACAGGAGAGGGAATACTTGCTGTAACGAAAGCACTGTTGCAGTCAGGAGTATCCTATGTCGGCGGTTATCAGGGCGCCCCGGTTTCTCACCTCCTAGATGTATTGGTTCAAGCCAAGGAACTTATGTCTGAACTTGGTATAAATGTGGAAGCAAATTCTAGCGAGGCTTCAGCTGCTGCCATGCTCGCTGCGTCAATAAACTACCCAGTAAGGGGGGCTGTAACTTGGAAGTCAGTCGTAGGCACAAATGTTGCAGCAGATGCACTTTCTAACCTGGCTTCGGCAGGAGTAAAAGGTGGAGCCGTAATTATTTCAGGTGAAGACTATGGAGAGGGAGCTAGTATTATCCAAGAAAGGACACATGCCTTTGGATTAAAATCGACCATATGGATGGTTGACCCTCGCCCTAACTTAGAGACCATTGTAAACATGGTTGAAAAAAGTTTTGAGATGTCTGAAGTCAGCAATTCGCCTGTGATGGTTGAACTCCGAATTAGGGCCTGTCACGTCCAAGGATCCTTTGTGGCAAAAAACAACCAGTTAGCTAATGTAAGCACTCTAAATAAAGAGGATGAACCAGCATCATTTCTTTATGATAGACTGAGTCATCCCCCAGTAACTTTTAGCCAAGAAAAGCATAAAATTAACAATCGCCTTCCAGCTGCACAAAGGTTTATTCTAGACCAAAAGCTAAATGAGATTTTTGATGGCCAACTAATTTCTCACGGTCTTATTGTACAAGGTGGCTTATTTAATACGTTAATGAGACGGTTAAACACACTGGGCTTGGCCGATGCGTTTGGTAACAGCAAAATACCCATCCTAGTCCTCAATGTTACTCATCCACTTGTACCTAAACAAATAAGTGATTTTTGCAGCGAAAAAGAATCTGTTCTCGTTATCGAAGAGGGAAATCCAGAGTTTATAGAACAGCAAATTGGTCAAATATTAAGAAGAGCTGACCTACAGACAAAACTACATGGCAAAGATGTTTTACCTTTGTCAGGCGAATATACTGCTGACGTAGTTTTAAAAGGACTTGTAGATTTTTTAAGCCAAAATAAGCCAGACGGAATTGATTTGGAAAAATTACTGGACCAAGCAGCATCAATGGAGACAATTAAGGACAATGCTACTAATGCTCTCGAAGAAAAACTACCAGCGAGACCCCCGGGGTTCTGCACAGGCTGTCCTGAAAGACCAGTATTTTCCGCAATTAAGCTCTTAAAGGAAGAAGTGGGGGATATACACATCTCAGCTGATATTGGCTGCCATGCTTTTGGGACATTTGAGCCATTTAGCATGGGAAATTCTATACTGGGATACGGGATGAGCCTGGCAAGTGCAGCTGGAGTAAGACAAATCCAAAAAAAACGTACTATCAGTATAATGGGTGACGGGGGCTTTTGGCACAATGGACTGCAGTCCGGGGTTTTATCAACAATATTTAATAAAGGCGATGCAATATTGATAATTATGCAGAATGGATATTCATCGGCAACGGGGCAACAATTTATACCTTCTAGTATTAATGTGAATAACGAGGAAACAGCCTCAAATCAAATTGAGAAAGCTCTGAAGTCTGTTGGTGTTAAGTGGATGAAAACTGTCCGTACTTATAGTGTTGATGTTATGTTAAAGACACTAAGAGAGGCAATGAAAACCAATTATGATGGACTTAAAGTCATAATTGCAGACGGCGAATGCATGTTGGCAAGACAGAGACGTATAAAGAAAACTAATGCTAAGCGCCTAGCGGAGGGGCAAAAAGTAGCGATCCCTCGCTTTGGGGTTGATGAAGAGATATGCACAGGGGATCACTCTTGTATAAGATTATCTGGGTGCCCTTCTTTAACAATAAAACCCACCTCCGACCCTCTCAGGGTAGACCCGATAGCCCATGTTAACAATGGATGCGTGGGATGTGGACTCTGTGGAGAAGTGGCTCATGCTGCCAGTCTCTGTCCCTCATTTTATAAAGCAGAGAAGGTCCAAAATCCAGGCAAGCTGAAAAAACTTACCCATAACTTAAGGGACCGGGTAATATCTACTATGTTTAGCGAATAAAAATATTATGGATAATTTTCAGAATCAGAAGCGTGCCATTTCTATTCTTATCGCTGCTATGGGCGGAGAAGGTGGAGGAGTTTTGATGAACTGGATTGTCAAAGCAGCTGTATCCGAGGGGTATCCTGTCCAAGCAACCTCTATACCTGGCGTCGCACAAAGAACTGGGGCAACCACTTATTATGTAGAGATATGGCCAGAAAAATTGGATTCTATTGGAGAAAAAAAACCAATATTTGCTCTGAGTCCTGCTATTGGAGAGGTTGATATTATGATTGCAACCGAATTAGCTGAAGCTGCCAGATCATTGACTAATGGTTATATTACTGCCAATAGGACAACTCTATTGGCATCCACCCACCGGGTATACTTAACACTTGAAAAAATGGCCATGGGCGATGGTCGGCTTAATAAAAAGAAATTACTTACTTCCTTACGTAACAACTCCAAGAAAGCTCTTCTCTTCGATGCTTCAACCATTGCGTCAGAAAAGGGAACAATCATTAATGCGGTTCTTCTGGGAGCCTTATCTGAAATTGATATATCACCACTGGGAATAGAACCATTAAAAAAAGCTATCGAAGAGGAGGGGAAAGCTGTGGAATCTAATCTAGCAGGTTTTTTTGCTGGACTAGAAGCTATAAAAAATATCTCTGATTATAAAGGTACTGATATAGACGGAATCGATATATCAAAGTCATTAGAAAAAGTCTTAGAAACAAAACTCATAGAGGCTTTTCCCCAAGGCGCCCAAGAAATGATTTACCATGGAATAACTCGTCTTACAGATTATCAGAATCAGAAATACTCTGAGCTATATCTCAAAAAACTCAATAATTTTGCTAAATTAGATGCCAACTTGTGTAGTGAAGTAGCCAGACATTTAGCTATTAGAATGTCTTACGAAGATATAATTCGTGTAGCTCAGGCAAAAATACGTCGCAAACGATTTGAAAGAATTAAGAGCGAACTAAAAACAAGCTCTGATGATATTTACAGCATAACGGAATTTTTTAAACCGGGATTGCAGGAAGTTGCTGATATTTTGCCATCTTGGTTAGGCAAAAAACTTATCTCGTTGGCTAAACACTATAATATTTTAGGTAATTTAGACTGGGGCATGCAAGTCCAAACTACAAGTATATTTGGCTTCCTGAAAATATGGTTTCTAGCAAAACTAAAGTGGTCACGACCTTTTTCTATGAGATGGAAAATGGAGCACGAAGAGATAAATAAGTGGTTAGATTTAATACAGGATGCCTATGATATTAATGTTGCCTTGGCTATAGAAATTGCTCAATTAAGTCGTCTGATAAAAGGTTATGGAAGCACTCACAGTCGTGGTTCACAAAACTACAAAAGAATACTAAAAATACTCATCGAACCTATAATTAGAAGCCAAACTGCCACTGAATCAGATGTAAAGAATATACAAGTGGCAAGAGAATCAGCTCTAACAGACCCTGATGGAAAAGCGTTAAAAAAAGCCTTAGATGAAGGTGCTAATAAAATGACTCTGATAGCAGCTCAATAATCGAAATAATTTGATAGTTGGCCCCTACTAGATTAAGGTCAACTGGAAATCCGGATACTATTTGGGAGACAATATTATGATTGGAATTTTTGGCGGTACCGGAATTACTGGTAGCCAAGTGGTTAAAGCCTTAAAGGCAAAGGGTGCAGATTTTACCTGTATTGTGAGAGACCCGGAGGCAGCAAAAGTAAAAATTGGTGAAGATATAAAATTTAGGGCTGGTGATTTATCTGATAAGGAAAGTCTAAAAAAAGCCATAGACGGACTGGAAACTCTTTTTCTGCTAACTGGTCATAGCCCAATGCTGAAGGATTTGGAATTCAATGCTATTGAAGCTGCAAAAGATGCAGGAGTCAATTATCTGGTAAAAGCCTCTGGCTCTGAAAAAGGGATCAGGCCTGATGCTCCGTCCAAAATAACCCAGATGCACTATCATATAGAAGAAGCAGTAAAATCTTGTGGTATAAAATGGGCAATCACTCGTCCCAATTATTTTATGAGTAACTTAATGAGTATGGCAGAACCAATAGCAAAAATGGGTAAGTTGATTACACCATTCCCATTAGATACCGGAATATCAATGATACATCCGGCAGACGTTGGTGAGGCTTCAGCTGAGGTAATTCTTAATCAAGACTACGCCGGAGATGCATACTTTATGACTGGTGCATTAGTAACTATAGGTGATGCACTAAATGAAATATCTAAAGCCGTAGGTAAGGATATTGAATACGTAAATATAACACTTGAACAAATGGAACAAGCCATGCTGGAAAAGAATATGCCAGATTGGCTGGTAGCACACGCCTTGGCTTTGACAGAAATTTGTACTAATGGGGGAATGGCTGGCGTTACAGACTGGGTCAACAAACTAACTGGGCACCCTCCTAAGACCTTGTCCGAGTGGGTTAATAGTTCCAAAGCCGCATTTGGTGGTTAAACAGCAGATATTACCAGGGAAAGGTTTTCTGAAATAATACTAAAACATCCCCTAACGGGGATGTTTTTTCTGATAAATAGGTAGAATATGTCTTTCTGGAGAGCCCTAGCCTTATTCAGCGGCCTATCAGTTTTAATGCCACTTATCACTGATATCTGTCTCCCGGCAATTCCTGATATAGCAAAATATTATGATGCAAAAAGTACGGATATACAGCAGACGGTATCTTTATTATTTTTTGGTGCCGCTATAGGTCAAATTGTTTATGGACCTCTAGCCGATAGATTTGGAAGAAAACCCGTAATTATAATAACTATGATAGCTTTTTCGATTATTAGCTTTCTAACTATTTATGCGCCTAGCACAGGGTTACATGGTATTGCAAGATTTTTGCAAGGTGCAACTGGTGCAGGAGGATTGATAATTGTAAGGGCCATTATAAGAGACATGTATGAGGGTGCTATAGCAACAAAGATGCTAGCTTATACAATGGTAGGAAGTAGTTTGATGCCAATATTAGCACCCATAATGGGAGGTCACGTCACAGAGTGGATAGGCTGGAAAGCAAACTTTCTTATTGTTACGATTTTTGGTATTCTAGTTACTTTTTCCCTTATATTTTGGCTAAAAGAAACAGGTAAGCAAAACTTGGGCGCGTTAGAAACTGGTAAAATATTAACCAGTTTTATGTTACTGTTTAAATCGAAAATATTTTTCTGGCTTACCTGTATTACGCTCGGTCCGTTTGCTGGACTATTATGTATACTTGCTGGACTCTCTCCGGTTTTAATAGACTTTATGGGAATGAGTGCATCAAAATTTGGATATTTTTTTGCAATCATAATGATAGGAAATTTAGTGTCTTCCGTCCTGGCCGGCAAACTCTCTGGTATACTGAGCAACTTCCAACTAATATTATCTGGTTCCATAGTCTGTCTTATTTCGGGTATATCCGCATATTTGTTGACTTTATTAGAAATAATAACTCCCTTAAGCATCGTTTTGCCAGCTACAGGTTTTATGATTGGTTTTCCACTCGTAGTATCTGCCGCAACAACTGGGGCAATGGCACCATTTCCAGAAATGGCTGGGAAAGCGTCATCTCTTATCGGTTTAATCCAACTAGGTTGTGGAGCGGCAACTTCACTAATATTAGGTTTGTTCTCCGAGGGCACCCAGCTGTCCTTTGTAATTGCGTTAATGCTAACCGGAATTTTATCTGTAATACCCCTTTGGCAGGTATATAAGTTCACTCGGAATTAGTTTAATTTTTTCCTTCAATAGTTAAAATAATCAAATGGTCCTAAACAAAAAAAAGAAAAGAGCAATTATTGTAGGTGGTTCCATAGGTGGCCTTTTCGCTGGTAATATTTTATATAAGAACGGTTGGGAAGTAGATATTCTCGAGAAAGCCAAAGTTAATTTAGCCTCTAGGGGTACCGGAATAGCACGCCATACTGAGCTGGAAAAAATACTGATAGATCTTGGGCTACCGCCTGATAAAAGTGTTGGTATAGCTGTTAAAGGACGTACGGCCTTTAATCGCAAAGGAGAAATCATAGCTGAATACCCACTAAAACAGAAGTTAGGAGCATGGAACAAGGTTTTTGAACCGCTCTATAAGACTTTCCCCAAAAACAGATATCACAATGGCCATAAGTTTATTGGACTGGAACAAAAACTTAAATATACGCGGGTATTTACATCTACAGGCAAACACTTTGATGCCGATGTAATAATTGGTGCAGATGGTTTTAGTTCAGCAGTTAGAAAATATATTGCCCCGGGAATCAATCCAAGGTATGGCGGATATGTGGGTTGGAGAGGTATAAGTGAGGAGTTAAAATTATCTGATAATTTTAGAAGAAATCTATTTTCTCACTATGCCTTTCTCT
>PTLG01000049.1 GCA_002937995.1 Alphaproteobacteria bacterium MarineAlpha3_Bin7
ATTAGTTACAGGGGCATGCGGATTCATTGGCCATGCAGTAGTAAAACACCTTAGAGAACAAGGGCATACTATATGTGGAACTACACGGGATGACATGGTAAAAATAGGGCCGGGAAATATACCTCTCTACTTAGTGCCAAAGCTGGATAAGGACACTGAGTGGGATAGGGTAATTTCGGGTGCCGATATAGTCATTCATTTGGCCGCACGTGTGCATGAAATGGGGAAACAAACCAATAAAGAACAGCAAGAATATTTTACTGTTAATGAAGAAGGAACTGAAAAATTGGTTCTTGCGGCCGTAGATGCTGGTGTGAAGAGGTTTGTATTCATAAGTACGATTAAAGTAAATGGGGAAAAAACACACGGGCGGCCCTTTACAGAGAATGATGAGCCCAACCCGAAAGATGTTTATTCAATTTCTAAGTATAACGCAGAAAAAACTCTTCTAAAGATTCAGAAAAGTACAGGTATAGAGCTTATTATTTTGAGAGTCCCATTAGTTTATGGCCCTAGAGTTAAAGGAAATTTTTATACTTTATTACGGGCATGTTTTAGGCGTAAGTTGTTACCCCTAAAATCTATTAAGAATTGCCGGAGCTTTTTGTATGTTGAAAATTTAGCATCTGCCATCACAAGATGCGTAAGTAAGCCCAATACAGGGTCTAAAATTTATTTATTAAGTGACGGGGTTGACATCTCAACTCCTAAGTTAATTGAGATTATTTCATTTTTTTTAGATGTTCGGCCCCGTCTTTTCTATATTCCGCTTGGAGTGCTATTTTTGTTGGGTCGATTATTTGGTAAATTAGCTGTTGTAGAGAGGTTAACCGACTCCTTGCAGGTAGATTCGACTTTGATCAGAAAAGAGTTAGAATGGTCACCGCCTTTTTCTGTAGAGGAGGGTATGAAAAGAACACTGGAATGGTTTAATGAACAACAGAGGTATGCTAAAAAATAGGATTGAGCTGTCTGATTCCTAATACTTTATCCTATTATTTGGATATTTTTCGATAAGAAGTTTTTATGATTTTTAATAGACCCAACCTTGTTTTCGCCCACGATGTTTTTATGGCTGCAATCGCTATTCTTGTATCCATAATGTTACGTTTGGGTGCTAATATTGAATTTTATCCAAAGGATGATCTGTATATATCTGTGGGGATATTTACAATCGTCGCGGCTGTAGTATTTCGATTGATGAATATGTATAAGGGTGTTTGGCGATATGCATCGATCAATGACCTCATAACTATAACCAAATCAGTTAGTTTGGCAGTTCTTATTTTAATTATAATCTTGTTTACATTTACCCGACTTGAACAAATTCCTCGCTCACTTCCCTTTATTCTCTGGTTTGTACTGATATTTTTTCTTGGGGCGCCCAGGTTTTTATATAGGCTGGTTAAAGACGGGAGGTTTGATTTTCAGGTTGATAGAAACAGACATTTGAGAATACCTATTTTACTAGCTGGTGCAGGCGATAATGCTGAGTTATTTATACGAGATGTTTTGAGGTCAGATTCAAATTATGAGGTGTTAGGCATAATTTCTGAAACGAGAAATCGTGTAGGGAGGGATATTCACAATATCAGAGTTTTGGGGACATTTGATGAGATTCCAGATATTATAGATAAATTATCCAAAATTGGCTCTAAACCCCAAAGATTGGTAATAACAGTTGAAAGGCCGGATCCCTCGGTCGTTAGAAAGTTGCTAACCTTTGCAAATGATTTTGGCATGACTTTGGCACGATTACCCTCTCTCTCTGAATTTCAAGAGAGCACCGATGAAAGTATAACAATAAGGCCAATAAATGTAGAGGATTTGTTGGGTAGGCCACAAAAACTGCTCGATAAAAGTTCCGTAAACAGGCTGGTCTCAGGAAAAAGAATATTAATAAGTGGCGCTGGTGGCAGTATAGGTAGTGAATTGGTTAACCAACTGGCAACCTTTAGTCCAGCTCACTTGAGCCTTTTGGATAATTCTGAATATAATTTGTTTTCGGTCGACTTAGAATTGTCAGAAGTTTCCCCAAACCTTAGTCGTAGCGCCCTTTTGGCTGATGTTCGTGACAAAAAAAGGCTTCAGTCGGTTATTAAGGGGGAAAGACCAGATATTGTTTTCCACGCAGCGGCTTTAAAACATGTTCCAATGGTGGAGGCTAATATCAACGAAGGTATAGCCACTAATGTAATTGGCACCAGAAATATTGCCGATGTTGCTGTGGAGTTAGGCGTAGAGACATTTATACAAATATCGACTGATAAAGCAGTAAATCCATCAAGTATTATGGGTGTTTCTAAACGAATGGCGGAGCAATATTGCCAAGCTTTAAATATAGCGCAACCGAGGGCCAGCCAATTAAATTTCATAACCGTCCGTTTTGGCAATGTGTTAGGTTCTACGGGTTCTGTGGTTGAAATATTTCAAAATCAAATTCAACGGGGTGGCCCAATTTCTGTGACACATCCAGATATGACACGTTATTTTATGACCATTAATGAGGCAGTAGAACTTGTTCTGCAAGCATCTGCATTAGGTCGAGAAGTCGAGGAACTAGGTGGAAGGATTCTTGTTCTTGATATGGGTGAGCCTGTTAAAATAGTTGATTTGGCAAAGCAAATGGTGCGGTTAGCAGGTTTAAAACCAGAAAAGGATATAAAAATTAATTTTACAGGTTTGAGACCAGGAGAAAAATTATTTGAGGAATTATTACATGACTCCGAATCATCAATACAGAGTGCACAGGAAGGTGTTTTAGTCGCAGCGACTAGGATAGTGGATCTTAAGGAGATAAACGAGAACTTAGACAAAATGGAGTTGGCATTGGAAAAAAATAATATTAAGGAATTAAATGATATAATTAGACACTGTGTTCCCGAATACAAACCAGGTTGAAATAATGATTTGAGACTAAAATAAGAGTTATATAAGTTTTTTATATCAAAGGTTGATTCAAATGTCCGATGTCAAGATTCGTCGTGCTATTTTGTCTGTGAGTGAAAAAACTGGCCTCATTGATTTAGGTAAAGCACTTACTAAACTTGGAATAGAGATACTTTCCACGGGTGGAACAGCATCGATATTAAGGGAAGGCGGAGTAAGTGTAACCGATGTGGCAGATTATACTTCTGCTCCAGAGATACTTGGCGGAAGAGTAAAAACCTTGCATCCCAGTATACATGGTGGGTTGTTAGCGAGAGAAAATTTACAAGAGGATTGCAAGGAGTTATCTACTCAAAATATTAGTTTTATTGATATGGTTGTAGTAAATCTCTATCCATTTGAGAAAACCGTTCAAGATGGGGAAAATTTTGATTCCTGTATAGAGAATATTGATATAGGTGGGCCCGCGATGTTAAGAGCTGCTGCAAAGAACCATAATAGAGTTACAGTTATCGTTAGCCCAGATGATTATGAAGAACTATTGAATGAGCTGTTGTCCAATGATGGATCAACCTCCCAGGAATTTAGAAAAAAAATGGCTGCTAAAGCATTTAGGCATACCGCCTCTTATGACTCCCATATCTCTAATTGGTTCACCAAAGAAAATGGTGAAAATTACCCTGAAAAGTTTAATGTAACTGGGTCCTTAAGGGATATTTTAAGGTATGGTGAAAATCCTCATCAAACAGCTGCTTTGTATACCGTCGGTTCTTCCACATTTGGGGTTCCATACGCTACCCAGGTTCAAGGAAAAGAACTAAGTTTTAACAATATAAATGACTCCAGTGCAGCCCTAGATTTAGTTTGCGAATTTAGTGATCCATGTTGTGCAATAATAAAACATGCTAATCCTTGCGGTGTGGCAATCTCCGAAAATATTTATAAATCTTATTTGGCTGCTCTTTCTTGTGATACTGAAAGTGCATTTGGTGGTATCGTGGCCTTTAATAGAGAGGTTGGAGAAGATGTAGCTAAGGAGGTTGTTAGGCTCTTTGCTGAGGTTGTGCTTGCTCCGTCTATTTCGAAGAAAGCAAAAGAAATATTTGAAACAAAACAAAATCTAAGAGTCTTAGAATTGGGCAATTTTTCAGAGAAGCAAGAGGAGGATATAGATATAAGAACGCTTTCTGGGGGTATTCTCATCCAAAAGAAAGATCAAAAAGTCACCGACAATTCAATAAAAATAGTAACTAAGAAGAAACCGACAGAACAAGAGATGAAAGATCTAAAGTTTGCATTCACAGTATGTAAACATGTTAAGTCGAATGCCATAGTTTATGCTAAAAATGCTGCTACTGTTGGAGTTGGCGCAGGTCAAATGAGCCGGGTGAATTCGTCAAGGATAGCCTCTTGGAAGGCAGCAGATCAGTCTAAGGTGGCTGGTGAGCCAGTGTCACGAGCCATTGGTTCAGTAGTTGCCTCAGATGCTTTCTTTCCTTTTCCTGATGGATTGTTATCAGCTGCTGAGGCTGGAGCTACCGCTGTTATTCAGCCCGGAGGTTCCATAAGGGATGATGAAGTTATTGAAGCAGCAGATAAGGCAGGTTTAGCCATGGTTTTTACGGGGATGCGGCATTTCAAACACTAACTGAGATCGTTGTGCCTCTAATATTTTTATACTTTTAGCTCAAAACTTTCGTAGTTTTATTGTTTCCTTTGACATTCTTTTTTGCCTTAGGTATTGGCCCATGAGGTGCATTAGAGATTGGTGGGCGTCTTCTATTAGACCATAGTTATCAGCAGAGACATGTAAATTAACAGAAGCGAGATTGGCTGATCTTCCTCCATCAAAACCGGTTAATGAAATGACTGATAAATTATTACTTTTAGCCCATTCAGCTGCTCTAACTATATTTTCAGAGTCGCCCGAAGAACTAATAGTAACCAGGGTATCTTTTTTAGAGGCTAGAAACTTTAGCTGATGTACAAATATATCCTCAAAACAAATATCATTAGCTATGGCAGTGATTACCTCAATATTGGTAGAAAGGGAATAAACTTGTGGTATCAGGTTCGTGTCAGTCGCCAGTAATTTACCGTGATCACAAGCAAGGTGATTTGATATAGAGGCTGAACCGCCATTGCCACATACGAATAGCCGTCTATTTTTTTCAAAAGTATCTTCGAGTATGGACACAGCCTCGGCTATACAGTCTTTATCTATTCCACTTGTTGCCTCAGAAAGCTTTTTAAAATAGTCGGAAGCATATTTTTGGGGGTCAGGATATTTATCGTTTGGGAAGGTCATTCTGGGTATTTTCTCATACTTAGTGCCAGTTAAAAATTATCGTGAGCTAACAGGTTCTTTTATAAAATACAGTGCTATTCCGCCAAGTACAAAGAATATTATAATTGTTGCTACACCCGCTCGCTGACTCTCTAGAGTATCTGTAACGACACCTAAAATTGCGGGGCCTAAAAATGCTGTGGCCTTCCCAGAAAAAGCATATAAACCAAACATTTCTACTCTAGATTCTTTGGGCGCTAGTCTTGCCATTAAGGATCGGCTTGCTGACTGTGCTGGACCCACAAAAATGCCGAGTGCTAATCCAAACGCCCAAAAAAGGGTTTTTGAATCAACAATTACTAGACAAATTCCTAATATTGACAAAGCTAGTAAAGAGGTAAGTATAGTTTTTTTGGGTCCTATAACATCATCTACTGAGGCAAATAAAGCTGCCCCTAGGCCAGCAGTTAGGTTTATAGCTATACCAAATAGAATTATTTCACTGAGAGTAAAGCCAAAAGAGCCAGCGGCGTAAATGCCTCCAAAAGCAAAAAGGGTGTTGAGGCCATCGGTATAAATCATTCTAGCAATTAGGTATTTTAAAATTTCAATATTTTTTTTGGCTTTTTTAAATGTAATTATAAGAGATTTCAGTCCATTAAAAATATTACTCGTTAAAGTTGAGTCAGATTTGGTTTTGTCTGAAGTAAAAATGAACAAGGGGATCGAAAATATTAAAAACCACACACCAACTAAAAGTGTGGTTGCCCTAATGTTTTCTGCGTCAGTTTTTTCAAGACCAAACCAGGGTGTCTCCGTTTGTATAAACCCTATAAGGGCTATTAAGAGACAGACTAGCCCCCCACAATAGCCCGCTCCCCATGCATATCCTGAAACTCTTCCCCACATGCGGGCAGGCGAGATATCGGGTAACATAGAATTGTAGAATACCATTCCAGCCTCAAAAGCAAAATTCCCCAGTCCAGCAAAGATTAAAGCCCAAAGGATCCACGACGTATCTGGTTTTGTAAGCCAGAGCATATAGCAAGAGAATACGGTTAATAACATGAAAAACATTAGCCAAGGTTTTCGAGGGCCAGATTTATCCGCAACTGCACCCATAATTGGTGAGAGTATAGCTACAGCTAGTGCTGAAATACTCATAGTATAGCCCCAAAGGGCTGTACCTTTTACGGTATTTGAGACTATTCCTTCAGTAAAAAATGTAGCAAAGACGAAGGTTATTATAATTGTGGGAAAAGCTGAATTAGCCCAATCAAATAGGGCCCAACTCAAAACAGATCGTTTGTTATAACTTTCTTTTTTAGGCATATACAAATACTACTTAGGAAAAGTTTATTTATCACCTTGTTTTGTATAATTTTATGGTAATTTTAAAAAAGGGCAATGGTATGAAGTTCTTAATCAATGGATATCCACAATAAAGCAATATTAGCGCTGTCTGCGAAAAACTATCGGTTGGCAGGGCTTTTTCTAGAAGAAGCGCGACTTAAGAACCCGCATGATCCCAAGTCTTGGTATTTATCGGGGGTCTTATTTCATAGGATAGGCAATCTACTTCAGGCTCAGGAGTTTTTAGTTAAAGCCGTTAGTATCTTCCCGGAGTTTTCTGAGGCATATAATTCTCTTGGGTGTGTTTATAAGGATCTGGGGGAATTTAAAAACTCTGAGAAGGCTTTTTCCAATGCCATAGGAGCAAGTGGGGGATCGGCAGAGCTCTATGCTAATCGAAGTGACCTATTTCGGCAAATGGAAGCGTTTGAAAGGGCTATAAGAGACTGTAATTTGGCAATCAAGATGAACAGAAAATTACCAGTAGCCTACGGTAATTTAGCCGCTATCCAAATAGACTTAGGTGAATGGTTACAAGCGGAACAATCCCTGCGAACAGCGATTAAACTAGATAGTAAAAACGCGTCATTTTACATAAATCTCTCAAAAACCATGATTGCTCTCCAGAGACCAGATGAAGCATTAGAAGTAGCCCAGGATGCATTAAGATTAGAGCCAACCTCCAGTCATTCAATTAACGCTCTTGCAAATTGTTACCTTTATAAATCCGAATTTTATCAGGCTGAATTACTTTATAGGCAAGCCCTAGAGCTTGAGCCTAGAAATATTGATGTATTGAATAATTTAGGTACAGCTTTGGCTCAACAAAATAATTTTTCTGAGGCCTATAACAATTATACTACGGCTCTAAACCTTGATACAAATAGGGCGGACATTTTAACTAATTTGGGTAGCATAGAGCATGCTTCTGGAAATTTTAGTGATGCTAAGCGTTGCTTCCAGAGAGCATTAAAACTTGCTCCAGATTATGCAGATGCTAAGTGGAACTTAGGTATTACATTACTTTTAAACGGTGATTTTACCGATGGTTTTGCCTGTTATGAAGCCAGATTGGATTTACCAGAATTTTCTCAAAGGCCAAGTAAGACAGCTACTTGGACTGGTCAAAGCATTAACGGAAAAGTCATTAGAGTGGAGTCCGAACAGGGCTACGGCGACACCATTCAATTTGTTAGATTTTTACCCGAGTTAAAAAAACTTGGGGCCAAACCTAATCTAATTATTGAAAAGCCGTTGGAAAAACTCTTTCAGCGCATTAAAGACGTGCATCAAATTGATGTTAACGACAAAAATGGTACTCAAGCCGATTATAGGGTATCTCTCATGAGTCTGCCTCACCTTCTCGGTGTCACGATAGATAAAATACCTAATGTTGTTCCATACTTGTATCAGGTAGGTGGTGACAAACCTAAAGTGCGAGCAAGTACTTACCTAAAGGTAGGAATTGTTTGGTCGGGAAACTTACGTCATAGGCACGGTTGGGCCCAAAATAGGAGTATATCATTTGATGATCTGGAGGTTCTCTTTTCAATCCAGGGAGTTTCATGGTGTAGCCTTCAGTTTGAAACACCGGAATCTTCGCTCTCAAACAAAATGCGAGAGCTAGGAATTCAAGATATGAGTAATGTTATTTCAAATTTTTCAGACACAGCTGAGATTATGTCGGATCTAGATCTTGTAATTACGATTGATACAGCTGTTGCCCACTTGGCTGGAGCATTGGGTATGCCTGTGTGGGTAATGTTATCCTTTGTTCCCGATTGGAGGTGGCTGTTGGAGAGAGAAGATAGTCCTTGGTACCCATCCATGTTATTATTTAGGCAAAAAAAACGGGGAGTGTGGGACGATGTAGTTGAGGCGGTATCTATGGCGCTTTCGCAAAAAATTATACTAGGAAATTAATCTACTAATTTCTATCCTAGTTTATAAAATTTCTCAGCATTGTATTTCATAATATTCATTTGAGATTCAATTGATAGGTTTGAGGTTGAATCAATAAAAGCCTTTACTATCGAATCATAGTCTGACCATATTTTTTCAATCGGGTAGTTGCTGCCAAATATACACCGTTTGTCTCCAAACATATCCAGGCACTCACTGGTAATATCGGAGATAAAATTTGGATCATTTTTATGGATAAACGTACCCAGCCCTGAAAACTTACAAAATATATTATCATGCTCTGCAAGTCGTTGCATCCCCACTCTCCATTTTTCCATTCCGGCGTCACTTGTATCTTCTGGCATTCCGCAGTGTTGCAACATCATTTTTACTTTAGGGAATGTTTTTGCAAATACGGAGGCATTTTTCATTTGTGAGGAAAATACTTGGAGTTCAAACGTCCAACCAAAATCTTGAATAAGGGCAAAGTTTTTCTGAAAATTTTTTTCGAGCATTAGGTCGGGAGTGGGTTGAAAACAATATAGGGGATTTTGGTGCCAGTGTAATTGCTGTCTCACGCCCCTCAATAATGGAAAACTGTTAAGCCGATTTATCGTTTCTCTAGCTTCTTCAGAGGAAAAGTCTACGTAACCAATAATCGCGTTGGGCCAACCGAATTCGTTCGCAACTTCCTGAACCCATTCAGCCTCCATTATTTCTTGTTTTACTGGCCAATTAACTTGAATATAGACCGACTTCTCCACGCCACTATTTTGCAGATCCACCAAAAAATCTGAGATAAGGTAATCTTTCTTTATGTTTGAGTAATCACCAAAAATTCTAGGTTGTGTTGGGCCCTTCAACCAATCTAAGTCGTTAATTCTCCATATGTGATGGTGAGCGTCTACGATCCCAGATATTTGACTATCATCTGCCATTAAATTATCCATTGTTTTAATAGGCGTTATACTAGTGTTCTTGATATAATCTATAACCATAATTATATCTCCGCCAAAAGCTTTTGTTAAATGGAAAATTGTTTTACTGAGTGAGAAATAGGTTTTCTGGTCTCGATTTAGGTGTAATTATATAAGAAACAAATAGTCTCACTGACTTATTTTAGATGTATTTTATAATAATAATGGTTTTTTAAGACAAAAGAAGGGGAGGGTATGGTTTGGTTTTCAAATAAAAACAGGCCGTTTGAGTATGGGCCTTACCCAATGGAGCGTTTAAAACGCGACCCCTCCATTATTGATGAAGAGTCCCAATTGCCGAGCGAAGCAAGGAAAACCAGGCCAACTATAGAAAACAATCATTTATCAGAGGCTATAGCCAAATACCATCAACTCTATAGAGAATCCGGGTTTTTAGAGAGTTTACCCAGCCAGGCCCCAGTGCCTGATGATTTACATAGAAGGGCAGTCGATATAAAGGGAGCTGGCTACTTTTTGGATGTAGCTAACATAGGTATTTGCGAGATCCCAAAAAATGGATGGGTGAGCGGTGATGAAAAACCCAAGCATACTCACGCTATAGTGATTGTTCAGTCTCACGGCAGATTACCAGAAAAAGAGAATCTAGCTCACGAATGGTGTGAAGGTTTGGCAGCTCAAGCTGCAGAGTTTAGAGCCTTTGAGGTTTCTGTTGCATTGTCGGAGCATATCAAACTTATGGGTTTTGATGCGGAAGCGCATGACCGAGACACGGGACATATTGATTTAGAGCGTTTAGCTGTTCTTTCTGGTGTTTGTATTCGGGATAAGAAAAAAATCACTCATCCATTCCTTGGCCAGGATTATTCGCTGGCTGGTGTAACAACTGAATATGGTCTCGAAATCGATCTACCACTTGATAAAAGTGGACTAAAGGCTAGAGGTTTAAGTTTTTGGCTGGGTGTTGGTGGGGCGGTCCCAGGCATAGAGTGGAACAGGCGCAAAAAAAGAAGAAGTGATCTTAGTATTTTTCCAATGGAACAAGTAAATAGGGTTGAAAAACCTACCACGTTAATTTTTGATGACGAGGTTCCTAGAGTTCCAAAGCGGGCAAACTTTTTTATGAGGGCCAGAGCAGGAGACTTGGGTGAAAAAGCCAAAAGAGAAGTTGCGAGATTTGCATTTAAACACCCATTTGCTCAGTCAATGGTAAGTCTAATTAGAGCAATGGTTCCTCATCAGGACGGCAATGTGGCGGAACAAAAGAATAAGTACCTGGATCCTGTAGAGAACTCAAAAGCCATTAAATCGTTGTCCTATTTTTTGGGAGCGGAGATAACTGGAATTTGCGAGATCCCCAAATATGCTTGGTTTTCTCACTACATGGATGGAGAAGAGTTAGAGCCATATCATAAATATGCGGTGGTTATGCTGATTGATCAGGGGTATGAGACAATGGAGGGTGCTTCAGGCGATGATTTTATTTCTGGTGCTCAATCTATGAGGGCTTATATGCGAGGGGCACAGATAGCAGGAATAATGGGAGAAATGCTAAGATCTCTTGGTTTGTCTTCGAGGTCTCAAACAAACGCCGACTCGGATGTTTTGCATACCCCAGTTACACTGTTGGCCGGATTGGGTGAACTTAGTCGTATAGGTGAAGTTATATTAAACCCATTTATAGGCCCTAGGCTTAAAACGGTAGTTTTAACTACAGACATGCCTTTAGAGGTAGATAAACCTGTTGATTTTGGACTTCAAAAATTTTGTTCAAGTTGTCTAAAATGTGCGCGTGAGTGCCCCTGCGACTCAATTTCATGGGGCAAAAAAGTCATGTTTAATGGTTACGAGATGTGGAAACCAGACGTAGAGCGCTGTACTAGATATAGGATTACTAATCCAAAGGGTCTTGCATGTGGCAGGTGCATGAAAACATGTCCCCTCAATAAGGTTGTTACCTGGCAGGGGCCATTAATGACGCGCTTAGCCTCTTGGATCGGTATAAATGTTCGTTGGTTAAAGCCACTTGCTGTTCCAATTGCAGTTTGGTTAGACGATGCACTTAGGCACGGTGTTAGAAACCCTCTAAAAAAATGGTGGCTAGATCTTGAAATTGTTGATGGTGTTTGTGTAGAACCTACCAAAGGTGTCAATGAGAGGGACCTGGATCTGAAAAGAAAAGTAAATCCCGAGGAACAAAAAATAGCATATTATCATGCTGATAATATGCCGGCACCAGACCAAGATGGCCCATTAGCAGTAGACAGAAAAGCTGCGCTAAAAGCTAAACAGGTCCTCGAATACCCAGCTGAGGCAAAAGCAAGGCACGATAGAGGAAGACCAGCTCCAGCACACTATCTACCTACCCCAAAAAGTTTTCAGGAGCCGAGTAAAAAGGGCAGCTCCAATGGAGAAGATATCAGAGAAATTTATAAGCAGCCAAATCCAGTTAGGATACGAAAAAGTGATGACTCCTCAACCTTTAGGGCCTCACTTTCAACTCCAGAAACCGAGTAGAAGGCATATCTTCTTAACACTCTTTGAATTGGGTTGTTATACAAGTTAAGGCTCGAGTTTTAGCACGCGTTAGGGCAGCTTGGTCAAAAGACCGTTTAACAACGATAAGTTTTTGTTTGGCTTTACTATTGCCTTCGTTCGCCGCTATTTTTAGCCAAATAAAAGCCTGCTCCAAATCCTGATCCATATAAATTCCGTCATAATATATTAGTCCCAATTTAAGTTGCGCATTAGTATTATTGCTTTCGGCAGCTTTCTTGTACCATTGGAAGGCTGTTTCTTTGTCGACAGCGGTTCCCTTGCCTCTTTCATAGATTTTTCCTAATTCAAACTGAGCCGGGGAATGATTTTGTTTTGCGGCAATGGTGTACCACTTCCTGGCCACTTTGTAATCTTGAAAAACTCCCCTACCTTCAAAATACATTTCTCCTAGTTTATATTGAGCGATTGCAAGTCCCTGTGTGGCGGCTCTTTTATACCAATTAAACGCAGAATAATAGTTTTTCTCAGTTCCAAGCCCTTTTTCGTGCATAAATCCAAGATTATACTGGGCTGACAATTTGTTTTGAAGAGCGGCTTTATTAAACCAAGTTACGACAGATTTATAATCTTGTGGGACTCCGAGGCCTCGCATATACAGAACTGCTAAATTATTTTGAGCATTGGCATTACCATTCTTCGCGGCTTTTTTGTACCATTTAGCAGCGCTATCATAGTCCTGAGGAACACCTTTACCTAATTCGTACATTAGGCCGAGATTATAGGAGGCTTGGGATAGGCCATTGCTTGCTGCCTTTCTATACCATTTTACAGCTAACGAGTAATTAGGCGAACCTTCAAAGCCATTTTGGTAAAGAACACCCAAATTATACTGAGCAATAGAGTTATTTCTTTCAGCGAGTGGAGCCCATTTTGCGACAGCTTTTTCTAGGTTGCCATGTTTATAAGCTGTAACACCTTCATTAAAACTAGAGGCATAAGTTTTCCCCAATGTGCAGCCAAAAATTCCAGACATTAGAAAAATTAGAAAACATATATTTTTAAAAGTCGTACTAAAAACCATCTCCATAAAAACCCAATAGAAACAAATTTGTTTAAAGGGCTAAATAATTACGCTCATACATAAGCTATAACTATCAAGGAGGATATGATTTTGATCATATGACAATACTCACATCAATCATAGTTTGTATCATTGTCTTGTTAAGGAGTTGTTTTATAATCTATTAGGAATTGGAGCGGGCGATGAGATTCGAACTCACGACTTCAACCTTGGCAAGGTTGCGCTCTACCCCTGAGCTACGCCCGCAAAACACAATGGTATTGGACAGATAATAAGGATGCCCGACACTAATGCAAGTGCCACCAATTTATTTAACAAAAAAACTTAACCAAACGTGTATAATATTAATATGTTAAAGGCTTGAAAGTGAGTTTATTAGGCCGATATAAAGAGATAGAGTATTATAAAAGTAGGGGTTTGAAGATGGAACACAGTCCAAATATAGATAGTGAAGGCAACAAGGGGTTGGATGGTACATCCATAGTTGAGTCAAACACCGACCAGTTTTCCACTGACGTCATTGAAAAATCGCAGAAACTGCCAGTTTTGGTAGATTTCTGGGCCCCTTGGTGTGGTCCGTGTAAAACTCTTACACCAGTCATAGAAAAAATTGTAAATGAGTACCAAGGTAGATTAGCGCTCGTGAAAATAAATGTCGACGAGAACCAAGCATTGGCAGCCCAAATGAGGGTGCAATCCATCCCTATGGTTGTAGCTTTTAAAGATGGTGCCCCCGTAGATGGTTTTGCTGGTGCGTTACCAGAGAGCCAACTCAGGGAGTTTATAGATAAGTTGTTCGAAGGCGAAGTATCGCCACTGGAAAAGCTGGGAAATGAGGCTGATTCGTTCCTAGAAAATGGTAACATCGAAGACGCGGTTCGTCTCTATTCACAAGTGGTTGAAGTAGACCCAAAAAATCCTTTGGGTCATGCCGGTTTGATTAGGGCAATGATGGTTGAGAATCAAACTGACGAAGCTTTAAATTATATTGAGGCACTTGATGCAGAACTAAAGAATAGTAATGAAGTAAGTAGCCTAAAGGCCGCTTTGGAATTATTGGAAAGTGAGTCAAACTCGGAGGACCTAGAGCTATTAAGACAAAATCTGGATAACAACCCAGAGGACCCTGATGCCAGGTATGATTTTGCGGTATCATTATATGGAAAAGGTAAAGTAGAGGAATCGATAGATATGCTGGTGGAATTGGTGAAAACTCACGGACAATGGAATGAAGATGCTGCAAGAAGCCAACTACTTAAGATTTTTGAAGCCCGGGGTCATTTAGATGAACACACCATAGAAGGCAGAAGGAAACTCTCCTCGGTTCTATTCTCGTAATGCAAAGCCCATTTTCTATAAAATTTGATGATTTGCCAGAGTCATTACCCGTTTTTCCACTACCAAGCGTCTTACTACTTCCTGGCGGCAGATTGCCATTAAACATCTTCGAACCTAGATATATTAGCATGATTTTGGATTCACTTTCGGAGCAAAGATTAATAGGTGTTGTTCAAACAAGAGTGGATGCAAAAGAATTAGTTGCAGATAAGGCGGAAGTTTTTAATACAGGATGCGTTGGCCGGATAGTTTCTTTCACTGAATCTTCTGATGGGAGACTTTTGATTACTTTAGACGGATCATGCCGTTTTACCCTTCTAAAAGAGTTAGAAATAAGTAATGGTTATAGACGATTTAATGTGAGTTTTGAGAAATATAAGGCCGACATGGAAGACCGAGAGGGTTTTATAGAAAGACGAGAATTTAGGGAATTGGTTAAGGAATATTTTGATTCTGAAAATTTAAATATAGATATTGGTGCATTAGATCAAATTGGAGATAAAAAGCTTTTGGCGAATTTAGCTATGTTGTGTCCCTTTGAAACCAGAGAGAAACAAGCACTGATGGAGGCGAAGAATTTTGATGAAATGTTAGAAATTATTGGCGCCCTCATGAAAATGTCTATACATGCCGATATAAGTAGCCCAAATAGGAATTAATTTATTTTGCATAGGTGGAGAAATTTAAAATGAGCGAAACAGTATTATCTACTAATCTATTAGAACTGTTGGTATGTCCTTTAACCAAGGGGCCTTTAGAGTATGATAAAGAGAATAATGAATTAATTAGTAAAGAAGCCAAGCTTGCGTATCCGATTAGGGATGGAATACCTATAATGTTGGTTGATGAAGCGAGGGACCTTAGTAATTAA
>PTLG01000005.1 GCA_002937995.1 Alphaproteobacteria bacterium MarineAlpha3_Bin7
TGCACCAGGATCAGCTGATGGAGCGCCACCTTGATCAGTACCTGCATCTAATGCACTACCGACGGCTGCGTCGACAACATCAATTTCTGGAGCTATAGGAGCCCCTGCTGGGTCACCACCTAGAGCACCTTCTAGTGCGCCGAAATCACCTGCTGGCTCACCAAACTCCTCGAAAGAAGCAACCGGGTCACCAGAAATATCGCCGCCACCGAATGCTTCGGCTACAACTGGTGCACCCTCTGGTCCGACTTCAACAGCATCATTGGCTTCCGCCCTAGCTTCAGTCATTTCAGGAGAAGCAAATTCTGGGTTTCCAGTATCAAATGGATCCATATTAGCTGGCATTTCGAAAGTGCCAGGGTCTTGGAAATCACCAAAAGCATCTCCATCTGCTCCAGCCACGTCGCCTTGAAAATCTGAGACATCACCAGCAACTTCAGTAACATCACCAGTAACACCAGTTAAGTCACCAGAAACACCAGTAGCATCACCTGTAATTCCAGTTACATCACCAGCAACTGCAGAAACATCACCAGTCATGCCAGAAACATCACCCGCTAAATTCGTGAAGTCACCAGTCATACCGCTAACATCGCCAGTCATTGGTGAACCACAGCCCATAACAGGACCCATGTCACCTTGAATACCTGTCATGTCGCCGAAAATGTCACCCATATCACCCTCGATGCCACTTACGTCACCAGTAACAAAAGTCATGTCACCCGCGAGGCCACCGACATCACCTGAAACACCAGTCATATCACCTTCAATGTTAGACACATCACCTTCAATTCCACTCACGTCACCGCTGATACCTTCCATATCACCAGTAACACCTTCCATATCTCCAGTAACACCGCCAGCGTCATAATCACCTGCAACTTCTGCAAAGTCGGCTGGTGATATACCAGCATCGCCCATTGCATCACCCATGGCCTGGAACATATCTCCCATTCCTTGAGCCATCTCTGCTGGCATTTCAAAACCGTCAGGCATCATGTCTGCAGCTGCATCCATCATCATCGGACCCATATCTGCAAAGTCCATGTTAGCCATCTGACCAAAATCAACAGAATCCATAAAAGCGTCAGCAACTTCTTCAAAGTTTTCCATAGTTAAGCCTGGCACTGCTCCACCATCTAAAGCTGTGCCAATTGTGTCCATAAAAGCATCTCCAGCAGCTTCGAGTCCACCACCGTCGCCTAAAGCAGCTCCGAAAGCCTCGCCTCCACCTTGAAACGCATCCATCATGGGACCAGCACCGCCGCCACCCATTGCGTCAAAAAATTCGTCCATAAACTCCTCCTACAAGTTAAACTAGCTAGTACATAAAATTGTTATAACAGTAATATCTTTTATTGTATGTGATAGTAGTCATACGACATTGAATAAACAAATACAAACCCATAAAACTAGAATGAAATTAATGATAACCCTTGGTATTTTGGTAATAGCTATTTTGTATTGGATATTCGTGAATAGAGGGTAGCCAGAACCTCTTTGCCGGCACCTGTTCCGCTAAGAAGAGGTATCGTATGGGTAAGATCGGTATAAAAGGTTTCCCAAAAATAACTGCTATACTGCCCTCTAAACTGGCCTAGATCATCAAAGCCTATCTCACCCAATAGCTCGGCCTCTTCTAACGAGCGATAAAGTCTAACTAACCACTGATTATATTGAGATTGTGTCATAAAAGCCATCATGTGTGCGGAACGTACGTAATAACAAAAAGTTGAAAACTCCTTTGAGGGAGTACTTCTTGATATATCGGACAATCTTATTGCAGATTTTACATCCTCGAGATTGAGATTTTTGAGAGATCTAAAATTCCTATCAATAAATAGTAAGCTCCTATTAATATAATCGGGCCACAGAACTGAATTCGACGATGGACCATCATATTCTTTATACTTTCCTTTACCAATATAGTACCTCACCAGGTTTTGATTGGGTTTTATTTCATCCTCCTCAAGTATTCCTCCAACAATACCCACATGCGCAATTAAAGTAGCAAGTATGAGATTGAAAAATAGTGGTGGTTCCACGTCACCCCTATCATGAAGGAAACCATTTAAGATTTGGAGTGCTATAATTCCAGCCCGTTTAGTATGATTTACATTGAGAAACAGGCTATTACTTATGGACATTTTTGATAAGGCCATGCGGGATATGTTAAGAGTATTTGTTAAAAGCTCTTGCTCGGCATCTCCATATATCCGGCGATGCATAGTTTCAACTTCCTCTGAGAAGTGCTCCACCTGCAAGCTTCTGAAGTCTATCATATCTACTTAAACTCTCTGGAAATATCGTACCCAATTTGAGCCATCATCTCCAAAGCTTGGGCATCCGGTACCTCTGGCTTTAGTGAATAAATTTCAAAAACGTATTTGAGATCCTTTGAAGTATAAACTGGAAAGGCTAGGGCCCCCCTTACTCCTATGTCCTTCGCATGCTTAGCCCTGGGAAAATTCTTATCAATAGTGACGTCCTCTACCCATATTGGTTCTTTTTCTTTCCACACTCTACCCGGCAAACCCTGACCAATTTTAAAACTTGTTTCCATAGTAATATCTTGAAAAGCCTTTGTTCCTTTTTTCCTGTTATTAAAAAACCAGATAGATGTCGGTGAAAGAGTTTTTCCCTTTTTATTTACCTCGTATATGTGTCCCACGGGCCAACCCTGGTATTCACAAACCTCGGCCAGAATTTGCTCTAAACTCGCATTCAGATCATTAGATTTTAAAATTTTGGGAATCCTGGATAGCAATTCGAACCCATCATTAGAAAGTATAGCTCTATGTTCTTGGGAAAATACGTTTGAATAAAGTTGCGATGTCCATTTTCTTCCACTGTCTGTATCTGCCAGATACGCAAGTGACTCACTTACGTGGGAATATACAAAATTATAGAAAAAAGAAGGATAAGAAGAAGCTAAATCATGTGCACTCTTGTATCCAAGCCTAGTAGCAGCCCCAGTTTCATAAAATTCATAATAAAGCGCAGGTATTTTTTTTATGTAATTGGGATCTGCTAGCTGTCCAACCAGGTCAGCTGACTGTATCATATTTGCTAGTTCCACAAAATTCTCATCGTTTCTGCCCTCAATGTTCCGGCTAGATGGAACTGGGAACTCTGTTTGACTAATCAAACTGGATAGATACCCAACATCAACGTCAGGGTGCCAGTTCCTGTCAGCTACAAATTGCTGCCCCCGAAAGACATGATAGGGCGTCAAAGCGGCATCCGTACATTCTGGTGCCAATTGCAACTTTTTTCCTGAGGCGTCAATTAATTGGCCTTTCTCATCGTCATCCGAGAGAACGCCCCTGATGTAGCCAATATCATGGAATAAACAGGCTATTGTAAAGTGCAGCCAATCACTGGCGGAGAGATCCCCCCTCCGAAGCCCTCTTCCTAAAAACATATCTTGTCCACACAGCGTAACTAGACAAGTATGTTCCACATCGTGATACAACGCATCCGTTTTTCCAATTAATGTAAGAGCAGTTCTAACCGCTCCATCTAGTATTTCAGAATAGGCATTGGGGCTGTTGGGACAAATAATATCTCTATAATCGTTCAAACGGCCAATTAACAAACTTTCTAAGCTTGCGATATCATTCGTGTTAACTGCCAAATTACCCCCCTATTGCTCCAACTCTTTTGCCCAACCGGATTTGATATCAAATTATTTATTTTATACAAGTCTATACTAGAGTAGTTTTAAATCTCAAACCTTTTCCATCTTTGCAAAATCCTACAAAAACAACTTGTTATTAAGATTTGGTTTAGGTCTGCCTTGAAATCTAGATTAATTATGCATATTTATTAATCAAAATAAAAGAAATAATTTTTTTGCTTAGTTTTTAATCATATTTACCTGTTACCAAACTATGGGTCTAAATAAATTGTTCAAACTTAGCCTACCTATAAGCAATTAGGAAAGTACTTTGAAGTTTAGAAACATGCTACAGTCTAAAGCCCTGATACAAAAGTTTTACCCATCAAGCAAAAAATATAAAACTATGTTGACCTTAACTAGTTACTACCAAAAATTAGTTATTGTTAGTTTATAAAAAAGTAAGGTATACACAATTTTGTAATATTTTCTAGAAAGCCATGACCACTAAACAACTCAAAACTCAAATTGACTGGATGTGCCTAACTACCTGGCAAAAAGCCAGTTACAATACACTCTGGTGTCTTATTGGCTGCTCAATTGGTGATTTAGGAACTATTTATTTTTTTCAAGTTTCTGATTTTAATGTACCAACGGTTTATATAATGGCACTTGCCGTAGTAAATGGAATCATTACATCAATTATCCTGGAAACCATCATTCTTTCTAGACAGATGTCCCTCAACCTTGCCTTTAAAACGGCCATTGGCATGTCCTTGATTTCCATGATTGCCATGGAGGCTGCCATGAACGTTACGGATGTCATGCTTACAGGTGGCGCAGTTCTAACTTGGTGGGTGATACCTTTTATGCTCGCAGCAGGTTTCGTTACACCTCTGCCCTATAACTACTGGCGCCTGAAGGCGCTTGGTAAAGCTTGTCACTAAGCTCACAATCGCTATTGTCTAATAAACCAATTTAGTCGTTCAAATAATCCCTAACTTAAAGCCCTATATTTTGACGCAATAGTGCGCAAACCAACTCTTATATCTTCAGTTACAACAATAAGAGAAGGAACGACGAATAAAATTAATAATGTGGCAATGCCTAATCCAAATACTATGGTAATTGCCATAGGAATAAGAAACTGTGCCTGCATACTCCGCTCAAACATAAGGGGCGTCAATCCTCCGATAGTAGTAATCGAGGTAAGGATGATAGGTCTAAACCTGTCACATGACGCACCTATAATAGCGTCAAAAAGTGTTTCAGATTTTATACGCTGGTCTACGGTAGTCGCTAAGATAATAGAACCATTTATAACGATACCCGACAAACCCACCAAACCGATTAAGCTCAAAATAGTAAGATTATAACCTAGTAGCCAGTGTCCTATTACGGCCCCAATGAAACCCATCGGGATAACAGCCATCACAGCAAAAGGTCGACTATAGCTAGCGAAGGCCCAAGCTAAAACAATATAGATACCACTCAAGCCTACCAACATCCCAAGCTTCATGTCGGCAAATGTTTCTTGCTCCTCTTCGGCCTTACCCGAGAAGTACACCTCCAACCCATATCTACGCGCAATCTGGTAAACGCCGTCTTTCTCTACTGCGGATAATATTTTACCAACTGATGTAATTGCAGAATCGATATCTGCAGTAACTGCAATCTGCCTATTTCCATTTTCTCTTTTCACTTTCGCAAAACCAAATTTTTCTCTTTGTTTCACAACTTGAGATAAAGGTACCTCCTTGCCATTCTTTGCCCTAAGATAAAGAGAGTCTAACAATCCAGATTTAATTTGACTTCTTGGATACTGAACCCGAACCGCTATTTCCTCATCCTCTCTTGCAAATCTTTTGGCAACTCTACCTTCAATGGCATTCCTGACCTGCCTACCCACATCCTCAGTGCTAAAACCTAGCGATCGGCCTCGCTTTGTGACTTCTAGTATGACTTCCCTTTTCCCGTATGGAATATCATCCTCAATGTCATTCACTCCTGGATATCTTCGTAATAAGGTAATTAGCTCAGCACCAGCTAACTTAAGCTTGTCTATATCAGAACCCATCAACCGTATATCAATGTCTCTACCAGGGGGGCCTCCTCTCACTTCCTGAATGGTATAATTCTTTAACCCTGCAATCGGCTGCACCTCTTCCCGCCAACTTTTAATGAAGCTATTTAGACGGATAGTTCTTTTGTCTGCAGTAAGGAGCTCAACAATTAGACCGCCTATAGCATCATCAAAGGCTGAATTGTTTTGCAGGTTGGCATTCACAGAAATTGGAATACCAACTTTAATAATACTCATTTTTATAAGATTATTTTCGGATCCAAGCTTATTTTCTGCAGCCGCATAGGCAGCCCTCTCAAGCTCTTTAATCATCTTAACAGTCTCAGAACGTGGTGTGCCAGAGACCATCTTAACATTTACAATAACTTTATCCGACTCTGGGGTGGGGAAGAAATTAAAACCTATACGACCACTGGCAACCAAGCCAATTACTGCAATTAACAAGGCAATAGTCGCCGCCAAAGTTGCGTATCTCCACTCTACTGAAAATTTCACAAGAGATCTAAACTTGCCGTCTCTAAAGGCATTAAATTTTTTATCAAACTTTTCTCTAAAACTTGTGTAAAAGCGAGGACTGCTTAGCTCGACGTTAAAACCGTGACTTAGATGCCCGGGCAAAACGTAAAAGCATTCCAGCAAACTCGCTAAGAGCACAGCTACGATTACCAAAGGTATAGCAGCAATAACTTGGCCAATTATCCCACCTATTAATATAAGTGGTAAAAAAGAACACATTGTGGTCAGTGCGGCACAAACTACCGGAGCAGCCATCCTTCTAGCGCCGGCGACAGCAGAATCAAAACGGCCTAAACCTGTCCGTCGCCTATACTCGGCATGTTCACCAACGACAATTGCATCATCTACAACTATTCCTAGAGCCATGATTAAGCCAAACAAACTAATCATATTAATTGACTGACCTGTAGCCAACATTACTCCAAAAGTTGCCATAAAACATATGGGAATACCGAGTAACACCCAAAATGCTACAGAAGCTTCGAGGAATATAAAAAGGATAAGCATAACCAGCACAAGACCGCTTATCCCGTTTCTGACCAACAAATTTATTCGTTCATCCAGTAGATTTGTTGCTGTATCATATTTTTCGACTATTAAGTTAGGCGGCCAGGTTGTGCTCTCCTCCTCAACATACTCATTGATTTTTTTCGCTAATACTAATGCGTCAGTATTCAAAGATCTCTGGAGATGGAGCTCAATGGCAAGATTACCCTCTCTAATGGCATAGGCTCCACCATCCTCAAAGGCTTCCCTGACGTTAGCAATATCTCTAAGATACAATTTCTGTCCATCACCTAACGACTTAATTTCTAATGACCCGAGACTATTAGCATTTGTTAACAAGCCCAAACTTCTAACCTGCCTCAATCCTCTACCAATATTTCCCGACGGCAAATCTACCGAGGTTTTTTCTATACCCGCCGCGATATCAGATAATGTTAAATCAAGGCGCCTAAGGTTTTTTTCATCCGCTTCAACAAGTATTTCCTCATTTCTACTTCCAAAAAGATCAATTTTATCTATACCCCTTGCTAACAAATCATCCCTTATTCGCTTAGCATGTGCCTTAATCGCAAGCTCTGAAATATCGCCGGACAATACTAAGCGTGTTATAGTTTCATAGCGAATGATCCTTTTAATCTCAGGTTTTTCCGAATCTACTGGTAAAGTTGTTATACGAGACACTGAAGACTCAATGTTTGATAGGGCCGACTGCATATCAGAGCCAGCCTCGAACTCTATAGATACTACCCCAGAGCCCTCGTAAGAGGTGCTCCTCACTCTTTTTACTGAGTCAAGGAACCTGACTTCCGGCTCAATCAACTGGATAATATTATTATCAATATCCTCAGAATTGGCTCCCGGCCATTTTACAGTGATGTTAACTACGTCAATGCCAAAGCTAGGCAAAAACTGAGAATTCATTTTTGTAATGCCCCAAGCACCCGCTACCAACATCAACAACATAATTAAATTTGCGGCAGTCGGATGGCTGGCAAACAGTGAAATTGGGCCATCTACAACTTTTCCACTTTTTTCATTATTGGAAACCGGGTTTGGTCTAATTGGCATCTATAGTCCCAACTTACTCAACGTGATTCAACTTTAAGGCCCTCAGCCATCTCTGGAAATGGCTTTACTGCCACAAGCTCTCCGTCCAACTTGTCGTCTGAAATGAGAACCCAGTCAGGACCTAATTGAGCAATCTCTACATTTAACCGCTTTAACCGCCCCTCACGGATAATAAACAAATACTTATTATCTAATAAAGCTGACCTGGGTATCTTGATCACATCATTATAGATGCGTCCTGGGATACCAACTGCAACAAAAGCTCCAGGCCGAAGTGGAGTGGTAAAATTTAGACCAAGTAATCTAGCAAAGATATCTATCCCTCCGCTTGTTGAGTCTATTTCAGCACCAAGTCTCTCTATAATAGCTTCAAAACTTAAGTTCTTTTTACCCACCTTCCAGGTTACCTCTATTTTTCTTCCAATCAGGCCATCCGGAACTGAAACCTTATTTTGGTCGGCACCATTCATATTATCTAATAGCCCCCCAAAATCAGACTCAGAAAGGCGAAAGCGAACCTCCAATCGATCTGACTGAATTAACCTCGCTAAGCGATCTGTACTCCTAACATACTGTCCTATTGAGGCGTCAACGTTTGCCAAAAAACCGTTAAAAGGCGCCAGCAATCTGGTTTCTTCAAGATTTCTCTTAGCTAAACTATAAGCCGACTGTGCTCTTTTAGCTGATGCTTGATGCTGCTTTAATCTGTTTTTTAATCGAATTATTGTCTGATTCCTTAATGTTGCAGCTTTGCTCGCTTCATTGAATGCTATGACACTATCATCCACAGATTTTCTGGAAGTCGTTCCTTGCTTTACTAGTTTCTGCCGCCTATTCATATCTTTTTTTCGAAGACTTAGTTGAGATTTTGAAATAGATAAAAGCTTTATTTCGGAGACCAATTCGGCCTTTGTCTCTGAAATTCTGGTTAACACTTCTGTTACTGCTGCCTTACGATCAACAAGCTCTAGCTCGTAATCGTGGCGATCTATGCCAACAATTAAATCTCCCTCGTTAATTATGGCCCCCTCAAATAACCGTTCACCCACATTTACTATCCTGCCAGAAACTAAAGATCTTAAATCTGCCTGATTACCAGCTACTATGCTGCCATATTCAATAATCTTTGGTTGGAAATCTTCTTTAGAAACCCGTATAGCCGATATAGGCCAGATTTTCTCTGCACTGGGTTCGGCCTCTACTGCAGGTCCAGTACCTTTCAAAATGATAAAAATAACTATGCCGAGAGCCAAGATCCCCAAAGGCACTAATATTCTCAAAAATTTTTTATCAAATTTAAACATGTTAGACTATATGACTCATATAAGTTTCTATGTACTAGATATTCCGTAAAAGTAGGTTGTGGGAAAAAACAATCAAAATAGCAATATTTCTACTCACCTTTTTTGATAACAAAAGTAAAAACACCATCTAGATCGGAGCTACTAAGTAATTTGTGACCTCCAGTTTTGCAAAGTAATTTGAAATCTCTAACGGTCGCCGGGTCTGTGGCTTGCACTTTTACTAGTTCACCAACATTCATTTCTCTTAACACTTTCTTAGTCTGTAAAATGGTTATTGGACACTTCAGCCCCTTCAGATCAAGATCAAGCTGTTCTGCATCTAATTTAGATGGGTATCCAAGCACTGGACACTCTCCTTTAATACTAACTACTGATTGTATTATTAATTCTAATAATGATGAAGATATAGGTTCATAAACTAGGCAAATCAAACTATTACGTATCTTTTATTGATTGTTACGTTCTCGATAAAAGCTGCTTACTCAACTTTATTTTATTAATTTTTTAATGGATTTACGCAACGATTTTTCTATTTGTTCTGGTGTATCCCTGGTTGGCATTACAATCAAGTCTCCACGAGAGTTTACCAAGTAAAAATTTGCTGAATGATCCACTAGGTATTCCCGATCAGATTTTTGGGTTCTTCTTAAAGAATAAGAAGCCCCCATTATCCAAGCAAAAAGTCTGAGATCAGAGACTGAACCTGACACTCCAATAATATTGTCTGAAAAATTAGATAGGTACTCAGCAATAATCCTTGGCGAGTCTCGTTCCGGGTCAACAGACACAAAAATAGGTTGGAAAACTCCTTCCTCTATTTTCCCTCCCGAAAGCGCTGATACTAAATTATCTAGAGATATGGGGCAGACATCTGGGCAAAAAGTATAACCGAAGTAAAGGACACCAATTTTTTTCCCTAATTTTCTTGCATTCCATTCTCCACCTTCCAAATCCTTCAAGGTAGCATTTCTTACTAAATTTTGTTCAAACTTTTCGGCTACTCCGTCTGCCCAAACATAAATAACAGATGCAATACCAAGAACTACTACGATACAAAATATTTTAAAAATATTCTTGAACATATTAACAAAATATCATTTTTATGTAAAAGTACCAGTGTACAAGTCAAAGGATATGTAGTGCAAATTAGTAAACTATACCTGTCGATAGCTTTTGGCATATTTCTGTTGGCATCAGCCACACCTTTTTTTGGCATTGTAGCGGCCAGAGTACCTTCTTTAATTGGTCTTTGTGGATTCAATATAAATTGAGATGCGTTTTGTTCAAATATTAGGCTTTTGCGGCGCTATAGTTATTCTTTTTTGTTTCTATTATTTTTATGAAGCCGCTGAGAAAGAAAACTATTCTACGAATAAGGGTACGGTAAAAATAGGTGGAAGCTTCAAGCTAATAAATCAAAACCGAGAGATAGTTACAGAAAAATCTTTTCCCAATAAATATCTATTAGTCTTCTTTGGCTTTACAAATTGCCCAGACATTTGCCCCTTATCGATGGATAAAATAATAGAAGCTATGGATTTACTTGGGAAAAAATCCAAAAAATTGCAACCACTATTTATTACCGTAGATCCTGAGCGCGACACACCAGATATCCTGGCAACTTATGTTTCAGCTTTTGATAGCCGAATAATTGGGCTCACTGGAACCAAGGAACAGATTAGAAAAGTAAGTAATTCTTACAAGGTGTATTATCAAAAACAATCGGCAGATGAAAAAGATAACCAAACCTCAGACTACCAGGTTAACCACTCTGCAATTACCTACTTGATGTCGGATAAGGGCCAATTCATAATACATTTCTCCTATGGAACAACTGCAAAGGAAATGGCTGCGAAACTGGATAAAATATTATGATGAGCTGTCAATTAATCGGAGGCAAAATATGAATTCTTATTACCAGTTTGTTTTAAAAATATTTTCATGGACCTTACCTGCTGTTGTTTTTCTGCTTGCGAACCTTTTCTATATAACAAACCTAGAGGCTAAAGATATTGAAATAAGTGATGCTTGGGCCAGGGCTTCAATAATTAAAGACCGACCAACTTCAGCTTATTTCACAATTACAAATAATAGTTCACATGAAGATTTTCTTTTATCGGCGAATTCCTTTAGCGCAAAAAAAATAGAGATTCATAAGAGCAAAGTCGAAAATGGCATAGCTCGAATGATGAGAGTAGATACCGTTAGAATTCCGCCAAATAAAAAAACAAAGCTAAGGCCTGGAGGATATCACCTTATGTTATTTGAACTTGTTAAACCTGCAAAAGCCGGCGAACATATGAGGATTAACCTTGTTTTCAAAGTTACGGGGGAAAAATCGGTTATGGTACCTGTTAAAAAGTCGGCCAATATGTCTCATCATAATCATAATAAGATGCATCACCACACGAAATAAATATTGTTATTTTAATATTGGGCAACGAATTCTTCTGTGTGATGTAAAATTATCAACAAGGGGAGGTAAATATGGTTAGGAGTTTTCGAAGAGTAGTTACTGGACACAATTCGGAGGGGAAATCAATAATTTGGAAGGATAGCTCGGCACCGAACATTGTTGAGCCTCTACCCCAGTTTGCTCTCCACGAGATGTGGGAAACAAAATCTCCTGCGGATAACACTACAGAAGACGAAGTAGCAACGCGAGAAAACAGTATTGAACCACATGACCCCGCGGGGACTATGTTTAGAATTGTTGAGTTTCCCCCAGATGAAGTTTGGCAGGACCTTGATGTTGCGGAAAGTTTTAAAACCATGGGCAGTGGTGATGCTCACGATGGTGAAGCCGATAACGCAATGATGCATGAAACACAGACAACAGATTATGCCATAGTAATCGATGGAGAAATTTGGGCGGTAATGGAGGAAGGTGAAACAAAACTTAATGCAGGAGATGTACTTATTCAGAGGGGCACCAATCATGCTTGGTCAAATAGAAGTAACGCCGTTGCATCCGTCGCATTTGTTTTGGTAGGAGCGAAACCCAGAAACTAAGTAGGATTTAAATATGAGTGAAGTTTCTTATAATATTAGTGGTCTATGTGACCCATCTTTTGAGCAAGTTAAAAAAGTTTTTATTGAAAACTTTAATGTTCGTGACGAACTGGGTGCATCGGTTTGTGTCTATAAAGACAATAAAAAGGTAGTCGATTTATGGGGAGGGTATCTTGAGTCCTCTAAGAACTCTGCCTGGACTGAAAATACTATTACGCTGATGAACTCAGTTGCTAAGTCAATTTGCTCTTTGGCAGTCCTTGTTTTATATGACCGTGGAATAGTGGATATCAAATTACCCGTAGCTGAGTATTGGCCAGAATTTAAACAAAATGGAAAATCAGAAATAACAGTTCACGATGTGTTGGGACATAAATGCGGGGCCGTATTTTCCGATAATGCTAAACCTGGCGATTGGTTCAATTACCCTGAACAATGCAAAGCAATTGCAGAGCAAGAACCAGCTTGGCCGCGTCAAAGCCGGGGCGCTTATAATACAATAAATATTGGATTTATTCTCGGCGAAGTTGTCAGGAATGTAACTGGTAAAACGATTGGCAATTTTATTAGAGAGGAAATTTCCACCCCATTGGGTGCTGAATATAATATTGGCCTCAACCAATCCGAAGCTAAACTCGTAGCAAGTATGCATTTAAATCCTGAAAATAAGTTTTGGGATGAATGCGAGGCAGGTGGGTCAAACCTTAATAGAGCCCATTCTGGTCGGCCAACAGATCCAGACCGTCAAGCCCTACTAAATTGTGATGAAATCCGTTTAGGTGAACTACCTGCATTTGGTGGACACGGTAACGCACGTGGAGTTGCAAAAATTTATGCGATGCTTGCAAATAATGGAGAAATAGACGGAGTTCGCCTTTTAAAACCTGAAACGGTTGAAGAAATTTCTAAACTCCAATGGAGAGGAGTTTGCGAGATGACACACTGGCCTACACGAATGGCTCTAGGTTTTGAGGCAAATAGTCCGGATCACCTTCCTATGGGTAAAAATATGAGTGCTTTCGGAAAACTTGGATCTGGGGGCGCGATAGGATTTTGCGATCGAGAAAATAAATTAGCCTTCAGCTATTGTACTAATTACCAGTGCGAAGGTGCGGGTGTCGGGATTCGTTGTAAGTCGTTAATAGAGGCAGCAGCAGGTAAAGCACCTTCCTGGGATGTTCCAAAATCCGTTGAATTTGTTGGTTAATTTGAACAATGGCCCCGCTACCTAAAGCGGTGTCTTAGTAAGCTAAGCGCAAACCAGAAAAGATCCACCTCTGGTGTGGATAAAAGAAATTTCTATATGTAATTCTTGAATGACCTGCAGGAGTTAAACAACTTGACCCCTTCAGCACCATCTGATTCACCATAAACTTACCGTTATATTCACCGACAGCACCAGGGGCAACTTTAAACCCCGGATAGGGTATGTAAGGACTGGATGTCCATTCCCAAACATCACCAAACATTCCTACCGGCCCCAAATTTGATTTTAATTCTCCCGATGGAACTGGTGAGAGATTACCAGAATTTAATTCGTTACAAGAAACTTCCCTATCCCTATTTGTTTTAAATTTCTTAGCGGCAATTTCCCACTCTGTTTCCGTGGGGAGCCTTTTTCCAGCCCAGGCGGCAAAGGCAGACGCCTCATAATAACTAATATGACAAACTGGTGCATCCAAATTAAGACTGATATTACCTGACAAAGTAAACTCTCCCCAGTTTTTATTTTCGTCTAAAAACCAATAAAAGGGACATGTAATATTTTCTTTAATAAGCATATCCCAACCGTCAGAGTGCCAGAACTCTGGCCTCTTATAACCATTATCTCCTATAAACTCTAAGTATTCGCGATTTGTTACGCATCTTGATGCTATTTGAAAATCTGAAACCAAGACTTTATGCTCAGGCCCCTCATTATCAAATGTGAAACAGTTCTCATCACTATGCCCCAACTTATATTCTCCACCTCGGATGGAAAACCATTCCGTTTTATGGGTAGAAGCAATTAACGCCGGCTTAGAGTGTTGATAAGCTGGAGATATGGGATTCCTGGAAAATACATGTTTGATATCCATCAATGCTAGTTCTTGGTGTTGCTCTTCATGGTTTAAGCCAAGTTCAATCAAATATTTTAAATTTTCCAGTGTTGTAGGCTCAGTCTCCGACAACAACTTACCCATATAATCATCTACATATTCTCTGTAACTAAGCACCTCATCTATAGCTGGCCTAGTAATTAATCCCCTCTCCGCCCGCAGCTGGCGAGGTCCAACTAATTCATAATAAGAGTTAAAAGCAAAACCAAAATCTGCACTAAATTCCTGATACTTGGGAAAATGTTGTTTAAGAAGAAAAGTCTCAAAAAACCAAGTGGTATGACCTAAATGCCATTTAGTAGGGCTTACATCAGGCATGGATTGCACCTGCTGGTCCTCCGCACTCAGGGGTTTTGCAATATCTGTGCTTAAGTTTCTAACAGTTAAGTATTTTTGGTGAGAAGAAAGTCCAAAATTTTCATTATTTTTTTTTGATGAGAGAGGTGTCATTTTATTAGAAAGTCAGGGCCATACCAATTGCGATTAAATGCTTATATTTAAGGGAGCTAACCCCACAGAAGAAATAATATCAAACATTATTATATAACATCCACATAAAACAAACATAGACAATTGTAAAAACCAAATTAGTTGATTTCCTAGAACTTTAAGTAGTAGTATTATCTCTGGCGGTTTACCAGAATATTTTGGGAGCATCTGTGTTATGAGTGTAGCAAAAAACGAAACATATTTGTACTCACGTTTCAAAATGAGCGTCTATGAACTCGGTTATTTTCCAGGCCCCAAGGCCGGGGAAAACGTGAATTATGACTATGCATTGACTGACCTAGAGGGAAATGAAGTAAGTCTAACTGATTATAAGGGAAAATGGCTTGTTATAGAATCTGGCAGTAGAACGTGCCCAATGTACGTAAAAAATGTCGATAAATTCAGCGAACTTAAAGATAAATATACTGATGTTGAATGGCTCATGGTTTATGTGCGAGAGGCACACCCAGGGGAAAAGGCTGGGCAAGCAAAAACCATTGAAGAAAAGATAGCCTACGCGAAACAAAATAAAGAAGAGTATAACGAAAAAAGGAAAATTGTTGTTGATAGCGTAGATGGAAAATGGCACCACGAGTGGGGTCTATTGCCTAATACTGTATATGTCATTAACCCAAATGGACAAGTTGTATACAGGGCTGACTGGTCTTTTGCTAAAAATGTAGATCGAGTTCTTCAGAATCGAGATAAGATTGATAAAAACGAACATATTGCGATTATAGGAGCAGCACCCTGGATCACCATACCCGTAACACTCAAAGGTGGATGGCTGGCTCTTTTTGATATCCTGATTATTTTTCCAAAAGTGTATTATGAACATTTTAAGTTAGACATAATAACATGGTGGAATAATAGAAAAGCCCAGAGACAGTCGGTTTAGATTACGGGCTCAATAACACTGTAGTATCGATTTATAACCTTAAGAAAAAAAATGAGTCAGCTAGGTTGGCTCATTTTTTTGCGAAAATTTGTTACTGTTGGTATTCAATTTGCCCCTTGTACTCAGGCATCAGTAATATCAAAAAACCTGATTTTAGGTGTTTCAGCTAGAGGAATCCCCCCAAGACTATTGCCAGATACATCTAAATCGCCGTTACTTTTTCTCCAATTTACATAACTTTCATAAGCTTCCCTATTTTCCCAGTGCTGAACACACAGCAAACGGTCCCTGTCGTCCTGATCAATATGAGCTACTAAATCTATGAAGCCCTCCTTGTTTCGAGTGTTGGGCAAAAGCTCTTTTAACTTATTAAAAACTGTGTCGCCATTCCCGGGAGTTGCAACACATTCAAAGGTTACTAAACAAACCATTTTTACCTCCCCATCTCTTTGAATTTATTAATTTTCCTGTTTAATTTAATTAATTTTTTCTCTAAAGTTTTTATGACAATTTTTGCACGAACTGCCCAATTTACGAAAACCATCTACAACAGCTGCCTTGTTATTTTTAACCCTAGCTTCGTCTAAAACCTTGATGGCCTGCCAAAATTCATCTGATGCACTCTTGAATTCCCCTGGCTTCTCCCATATTTTTAAACTAGCTTCTGAAACTCCGCCGTGGGAACCAACTGGAAATAAAATTGAGAAGTCAGTTTCCTGCGAATAAAAAGATTTTATCACCGCATCTATCTTGTCAGCACTATCTGCGCCCCACTGACGAGTAATGGAAAATATAGATTTCATATTTTTTGCGTAGACTTTCATAATATTCATTCTAAGTTTGACGACACCCATTGCACCTTTATGAGCTAAAACTGCATTTGAAATCGCGGGAAAATCACCGGGCTGCTTATCAACAATAACCAAATCTCCATGATTTTTACCCATACTAGCAAAAGAAACAAAGAAAAAGGAACTGACAACCAGTATTCCTATTAACCGAACTTTTTTAAACATACGTACATCCATGACCATACTGCCTAACGTTTTATTGCAGATATTACATAATTTATTGATTACAACCTAACCACGCGTAACTTTGTCTTCATGTCTGTCCTACAAAACGCATGAAGAAAGCAGGTTTGCTCACTAATATCTAACATTTCTCGAGCCACATCATCGCTCTCATTAGTCTCAAGATAGACATGTGTTTCTAGAGGATGAGCTGTACCGGCTTGGCCAGTTCCGCCTGAGGCGCCACCCAGTGAAAAATAGCTATCTTGAACGACCCTATATTCCTTTAGATCTAAGTCTAACATTTTTACAAAACGACCAAACTGCGTCATAAAACAAAAAGCAACACCAGCAGAAATATAAGTATTTGCGTCAGGAGCACGCCCCTGCCCTCCGTTCACCTCGGCTTCTTCCGACAAAAGTTTAAACGATGTTCCATGAGGGCTATACTGCAATTGGGTTATCTCCTTAATCCCATCCTCACGCAGGGTACATATCCCACCAATATTTAGAGTTCGGCTTTGCTCATCCGCCAAACTTGATCCGGCTGCTGACGTTCCACCAGGGATTTCTTTCTTAGGCGTGACGCCTACGGGCTCTACGATAGGTTCATTCAGCGCAGAACCCTTCGCCTCATAGCCATCAAATTTATTTTCTGGGTCACCATGTAGAAGTCCTTCGATTGGTTTAGATTTTCCCAATTCGATTTGGCAACTATTTTTTGAAAGAGCAAATAAGCTCTCTAACTTCCCCCTCATAAGGCCGTTTATAGGAGACGCCGCAATCGCGTTTAGCAGTAACGCATTTAGAGCCGCATCGTCGAGATCACAATCAATTTCTACCGTAAGTTCAACCGGCAATGCCCCACCAACCATTGTTCGCTTCCGCATAGAGCCTTCCATTGTATAATAGTTATCTTGAATGAGGCGAATTTGGCGAATCACTAGTCCCTGCTGTTTTGCTAGCGCCATAATTTCGTTCATATACGATGCAATCATCCCCACTGTTAAGAAGGATAAAGGGCACGACGCCTCGTCATGGCCATCAAGATACGGCCCCTCATCGCTGGCCAACCTCCAAACAAGTCCTGTACGGCTGGAGGCAACTATCGCTTCTTTTTGGAATACAGATAAAGATCTAACCCAGGTCCGCAGGGAATCACCTATCCGATTTTCAGGTGGTTCTATACCTATATCTCCAGGATTTATAACTTCAAACGTAAGAGGAAGTTTGCTTTGTGCGAGTATATTTGGACCTATAGGCATTAAATCAACTCCTGAAAATAATTAGACAGTTAATCATTATGTTTCAAAACTTTATTTACCCTCGGAATAACCTCTTTTGCTAGTAACTCCATGGAGCGCATCCAGCCATCCCTGCATTTAGGATCCGAATAATCAAATCCCATTTGTAGCAAAACGCCGAAACCACCAGATAATTGATATTGTTCAATTATTTGATCAACTACCGTCTCGGGACTACCTACAAACCAGGTTCCACTAGATACTAAATAATCTGCGTCCACCGGTTGACTGGGATCATCTGCAGGTCTCCTAAACAAATGATCAATTTTAATTCTCTCTATAACCGGTTTAAAATAAGCGTCCCAAAATTCCCCTGCAAACCCTTTAAGTATATCATTTTTTGCCTCGATATCAGTATCAGCAACATATATTTCCCTTATTTGACGCCATTTGTTTCTGTCTGGTTCTTTATTGGTTTTTTTCGCAGAAGCTGCAACAACATCCCAATGAACTGAAATGTTTTCTGGAGCAACATTAAAACTAAGGGGAATATAGCCCCTTTCACCTGCAAGCTTTAAAGAGCTGGAATCAGGCATGAAACCTGCGAAACCTATTCTCTCTTCAGGTGGAGAAAAAGGTTTTAAATGCCAGTAATAATTTTCACTATAATTTGGTTTTTTAACAGTCCAATATTTTCCAACATAATCGTCAGGCCCACCAGGGCTCCAGCAACTAAGTATTATTTCTAATGCTTCACGAGACATCTCCTGATGTTGACCAATAGAAAAGTCTACATCATAAAGTTGAGAGTCAGTAGGCGTGCCACCCCCGCCAAACCCAAAAAGTAATCTGCCTCCAGAGAGATGGTCTAATTGAGCTAATTCTGCTGCCAACCGAATTGGGTGACTTTGGTATAATACTTCCACGCCCGTACCGAGTTTTATTTTTGATGTCTCACCAATAGAACGAGCAATAATTTGCTGGGGTGAGGGCAACGGTTCCCAAGGAGACGTAATGTGTTGACCAATCCAAGCTTCGGCATAGCCTAACTCGTCAGCCTTTTTTATAACGTCAATATTCCAGTTCACGCTCTCGTAGAGTGGTCTTTTAGGAGATGTAGCGGGTTGTAAAAAAAGCCCTATTTTCATTTTAATGAACCATTATTATCTTTATTAAAATTAAGCCAGATCGCATTTCAAAAATCAATGAATTACCCAGGGAAAATTACGTTCTCACCCTTTCCAGTGAAAAAAATATACACATCAAAAAAATTTTATTTGTCCATTTCAGATATAATATTATTGCAAGTTACCACTCTGGCAATACTCTCCAATGCCTGAATAGATACTTGATGAACATTGTTATCAAAAGCTGCACAGCCATCTGATAAAACTGTGCAATTGTAGCCACGGACATGGGCATCCCTGACTGTTGAAGAAACCCCGCCGTTAGTAACGATTCCCCCAAAAACTAAATCCTTTATTTTTAAATATTCAAGAACCCATTCAAGTCTAGTCATATAGAAAGCCGAATAGGCTATCTTCTCTATAACTACATCTGAAGGTCCAAGTTCATCAATCAAACCATGACCAAAACTTCCAGATACAAAATCGCCTTTTGCCAGAAAAGGTCTCAATTTCTTCAAGTGTTCTGATATTAGTGGCTCACCACCTTTACCAGGAACTAAGGTGAAATGTGTTGATATAATCCAGGAACCCGTATCCCTGTATTTATTAACAACAGGGGCCAACTGTCCTGGCAATTTTGCAAGGTTTTCTGATGTAACTCCCGCTCGCGAATATGCTCCTTCTTTATTTAGGAAGTCGTTTTGCATATCGATGAGTATAAGGGCAGTCTCACTCATTTAACTATTCCCTTCGAGAAATTATAAGGTTACCCAATTTATCAACACTACCTTCCAAGTCCGGTTCCAAAAATATTGTAGTATCCGACTGCTCTAATAAAGCTGGTCCTGATATAGAACTTTCCTCTGGCAAATCTAGGCGATTATAAATTTTTGCTGATTGCCATCCACCATCCACCCAGACATTTCTCTCTCCAGTTTCTGCATCCTTTAAGGAGCTATTACTTGAAGGAGCAAAAATATGCAAATCAAGCTTGGGTCTTCTGCCAATGACTGAAACCCTTAAATTCAAAATTCTTAAATCTATTCCCTCCAACAGTCTTCCAAAATTACTAAAGTAGGCGTCTTCAAATGATTTTTTGATTACTTCAAGGGAAAGCTCTTCTCGTATTTTATTAATATTGACCGGGAGTCTGGCCGAAACTGAATGAGTCTGGCCTACATACAGCATGTCGAGCTCAAAAACGTAATCAATCCGTTCAAATTTGACCTTAGACTGCGTGATAATTTTTTCACTCGCTTTTGATGTTAGCTCTATTTCCTTATGAAGATCGCCTAGTTTTATATTATTCAGGAGCACATTAAGTGTGTGTACCCTATCAAGACGCATGTCAGCTATAACACAACCAAGCGCACTTGTTATTCCTGGGAAACGTGGCACGATAGCTTTTGCAAGACCAACATCCTTGATTAGGGCTCCTGTATGAAGAGCTCCTCCCCCGCCAAATGGCATCGCCACAAATTTTTCCGGATCATGCCCCTTTTCAATAGATACCAATCTAATTGCTCCAGCCATTTTGGCGTTAGCAACTTGGATAACGGCTTCAGCTGCCTCCATTACCTCAATAGCTAGTGGCTTTCCAATGTGCTCTGCTATAGCTTTCTTTGAAGCCTCCACATCCAAACTATTTAACATTCCACCTATGGGTCTTTCTGCGTTTATTCGCCCCATAACTAAATTAGCATCAGTAACAGTAGGCCTGTCATTACCTAAACCATAACAGACAGGCCCCGGATTAGAACCCGCACTTTCCGGACCAACCTGAAGCAGCCCTCCTCTATCAACCCATGCAATAGAACCACCTCCGGCACCGATCGTAGTTATTTCAATCATTGGCGTTCTTACTACTAATCCAAAATCTACAGAAGTCTGAGGCGCTAATGCTGTATCACCATCCGAAACTAGAGAAACGTCAAAACTAGTGCCTCCCATGTCACAGGTAATAAGATTATCATACCCCGAGACTTTACCAATATAGGCGCCAGCAATAACCCCTGCAGCTGGTCCGGACAAAGCTGTCCTTACAGGAAACGATCTTGAAATATCTATGGTCATAACTCCACCGTTAGACTGAACTATGAGAACCTCACCCTGCAACCCCCCTTTTGCCAATCCCGTACCGAGGCGTTCAAGATAATTACCAATTATTGGTTGCAGATAAGCATTTAATGCTGAAGTCGACCCTCTTTCAAATTCTCTTATTTCGGGTAAGATCTCTGATGCACACGTAATATAGTCATTAGGCCAAACGGACTGAACTGCCTCTAACGCAAGTTTCTCATTGGCTGAATTTGCATAACTATTCATAAAGAAGATACATACCGCCTCAACTCCCATACTAATTAATTGCTGTGCGGCATCTCTTACTTGATCAATATCAACTGGCTTTTCAATAACACCATTGGACAAAACCCGCTCATCAACTTCTAGCCTTAAATCTCTTGGAATAATTGGCTCAAAATTTCCCCATAGACCCCAAGTGTGTGGCCTATCTCTTCTTCTCATTTCAATTACATCTCTGAAGCCTGTGGTTGTAATGATTCCAGTTTTAGCACCCTTACGTTCCAAAAGAGCATTTGTTCCCACAGTCGTTCCGTGAATTATTAAGGATATATCTTCAAAATTTTTGGATACTTTGGAAATTCCATCTAATATTCCGGTTGATTGATCTTCAGGCCGCGATGGCACTTTTACAATTTCACAAAAATTACGATCCTCATCCAAAACAAAAATGTCGGTAAACGTCCCACCCACATCAACACCAATAATAAAAGAGGGTTCTGGCACTTTTACAATACCTTGCGGAGCTTATTAGTTTTTTCTAAATCAAGGATCCCCTTATCATCCAAGTGACAAAAGTAGTCCTGAAGCGCAGATTCTGTCGAAACATAACCTAACCTAACATCCTCAACCACCTTATCAGCATCTCTCTCTTTAGGGTTGCCGTAACCTCCTCCTCCAGGCGTTTTTAGCAATAGTTTTTGACCTTTTTCTAACTTTATGCCATCGCCTTTTGAGACCATAGGTGGGCAGGTTGGTTTTCCATCTGTTCCCGGATAATAAAATTCACTCAACGAACCACTAGCGCCGCCATTTATTCCTAAAGGAGGCAACTTTCCGCGCTCACCAAACAAAAAAACATCTGCACGCTCTTCTAAAAGTTCAATTTCATAAACAGATCCGCAACCGCCTCGATTCAGGCCTGCGCCCCCGCTATCTTGCCTTAAAGCCCACTGGTTAAATTTTATTGGGTAGGCAGCCTCTAGTATTTCAAGGGGAGGAATTGTGGCGGTAGAAATTGGAGCATTACCATGGTTCAGTCCATCTCTCTCTGGATTGCCACCATGTCCCCCGCCAAAGAAAGAAAACATCACCCACCTTGATCCGTTCTCTCTAAAACCAGCGAGTGAAAGAGCATTAATTGTACCGTATGCGCAACCATTCGACTTAGTAGGATCAATGTTCGCGACAGCTTGAAAGATCACATCTATCACTCTCAATATTGTCTCGGTGTAACCTCCAACAGGTTTCGGCCGCTTTACATTGAGTAGACTATCTTCGGGTATAATAAAGTCTATTGGATCTAAGACCCCGGCATTTGCTGGAACATCTTTGAAAATATGCTTAAGGGCAACATAACAAGAAGCAATACAAGTTGATCTAGATATATTCACGGGGCCGGCACAGGCTGACGACGTTCGAGAAAAATCAAGGGTTAAATTTTCGCCAGAAATAGTAATATCTAGAGAAATCATTAACTCCTGATCCGTTATACCATCATTATCAAGCCAATCATCGGCCGAATAACACCCATCGGGTAAATCACGAATATAGCTCGCCATAAGTTGTGCTGCACTGTTCTTGAGTTGATCAAGAACCCCCTCAATAATGTCTCTACCATATTCGTCAAGAATTTCGGATAAGCGCTTCACTCCCAGTTCTAGCGCACTTACCTGAGCATTCAAGTCTCCATATAAACTCTCCGGCAGACGAGAATTAGATTGCAGAATATCGACAATATCTTGATTAATTACTCCGCTCGATGCGAGTTTTACTGGAGGAATTAGCATACCCTCTTGGTAGCATTCGGTCGCAACGGGGTTATAGTTGCCCGGCACATTTCCGCCTACATCGTGCCAATGACCTACAGACGCAAGATAACAGAATAATTCACCATCAATAAAATAAGGTTTAACCAATTTAAAATCAGACAGGTGAGTGCCGCCCTCATAGGGATCATTAAAAATAAAAATATCACCCGGTTCTATAACAATATTTTTTGCTTGCACCCTATCAATTACTGATTTTACAGCAAATGCCATCGCCCCCACAAATACTGGAAGTCCTGATTTACCTTGTATAAGAGTTTCTCCGGTTTCGCGATGATATAGGCCATGGCTGGCATCATGGGCTTCAGCTATAATTGGGTTAAAAGCACTTCGAAACAAGGTTGCATCCATCTCATCTGCTATCTGTTCTAAACGACCTTTCAAAACAGCCATCAGTATTGGGCTTATTTCCGGTCTCTTATTTTTTGTTTGTGTCATAAGTTTTACCCATCTCAAGAATTTCTTTAGTTCCAAGCAACTGATTTAATTCATCAAATGAATACATTTCATCAATTTTGGCCTTTGTAGAACCAGTCTCATACAATGACTTAAAATATTCCTGAGCTGTCCTCGCAAATGCCCTTACAAGTCCGCCTGGAAAAATAACAATAGAGAACCCTAGTTTTTCCAATTCCGGTGCTGAAAGTAAAGGTGTCTTTCCCCCTTCAACCATGTTTGCAAGTAATGGCACCTTTTTTCCAAAATTTTTCATAGCCTCTGCAATTTGCATTTCATCTTGAAAGGCCTCAATAAATAATATGTCTGCTCCGGCCTCATAATACATTTGAGCTCTATCCAAGGCACTCTCAAATCCCTCGACACCAATCGCATCGGTACGAGCTATTATTAGGGTGTTTGAGCTTACTCTAGAATCTAAAGCGGCTTTAATTTTTCCGCACATTTCCTGACCAGTAATCAATGTTTTACCATCTAAATGCCCACAACGCTTAGGCAATAATTGGTCTTCAATTTGTATAGCGCGTGCACCAGCCTTTTCAAAAACTTTTATAGTTCTCTGAACATTGAGGGCATTCCCAAAACCGGTATCGGCATCAACAATCAACGGCAAGCTAGTTCGCTCTGAAATATTTCCTACTATAGCTGCCACCTCGCTCATACTTACAAAACCTAAATCAGGACTACCCAACTTCGTGTAAGAGATTGAGGCCCCCGATACATAGAGAGCCTCAAATCCAGCCTTTTCAGCCATCAATGCACCAAACGAGTCATAAATTCCTGGCACCAAAATAATTTTATTATTATCAAGTTTTTCCCGTAGCGAATTATTTTTCATTGATACTCTCTATTTGGTATGTTTTTTAATTTCTCTAATTGACCTAACAAGCCACCGGTTTTTATAAGTCCTAATAGATTATCAGGAACTATCTCTGCAAATATCTCTACCCCCTTAGTTTGATTATTTATCCGGCCTGTCTCTAATTCCAATTTAATGCAATCCCCTGCATCAATATTTGACTCTTTCTTAATTACAACTGCGGGTAAACCTAGATTAAAGGCATTGCGATAGAAAATTCCCCCGAATGATTTGGCTATAACTGCTGCAACTCCTAGTTCTTTTAGCACCTGAGCCGCCTGCTCTCTGCTTGAACCTATGCCAAAATTTTCTCCGGCCAAAACAAAATCCCCTACTTTTACTTTATTCGCAAAATCTACGTCTATAGACTCTAGGCAGTGAGTTGCGAGAACCTGAATAGGCTCTTTTATGTAAATACCCGGAGCTAGTACATCGGTGTTAATATCATTACCAAACTTCCAAACAATCCCTGACATCTCTATAATTAATCCTCCAGAAATTCTCGGGGATCAGTAATTGTTCCCGTTACTGCGCTTGCTGCTACGGTATATGGAGATCCTAAGTAAACATGTGAAGTGCTGGAACCCATTCGACCCTGAAAATTTCTAGCTGTTGACGCTAGACATACCTCATTGTTTTCTAAAACCCCTGCTCCGTAGCCTGCACAGGCGCCACACCCGGGCGGTAATAGCTTGGCACCAGCCTCTGTAAGTATACTCATGACGCCATTCTCTGACGCCTGATTATATATTTTAGATGAAGCAGGAGCCACAGTGAGCTGCTTTCCTGCAGCCACTTTGTTATTTTTTAGTATTTTTGCCGCCATTGATAGATCGACTAATTTTGCCCCTGTACATGCACCTATATAAAACTTATCTACCTGCACTTTTTCTATATTTTTTATTTCCGTCGAATTTGCTGGGCTATGAGGCGTTGCAACTTGAGGTTCCAAATCATTAGCAGAAAATTCGTGTTTAATTAAATAATTGGCATCATCGTCACTAATTAAATTATTTTCATCTTCAATATGCCCACCTGCCTCTCTTATATATTCATAAGTTATTTCGTCGGGAGCGATTATACCCGTCTGCGCACCAAGCTCTGCAGACATATTACAAAGTGTCATTCGCTCGGTCATTGATAAAGATTGAACCGCATCTCCTGTATATTGGATTGCTTGGTAAGCCCCACCATTCATTCCTAGGGCGGCGCACATACGTAATGCCATATCCTTGGCAACAACACCCTGCTTTAAAGAACCACTCCAATTAATATTTATAGTTTCTGGGACCTTAACCCAAGTTTTTCCTGTGACCAGTATTCCCAGCATATCCGTCGAACCAACCCCAAACATAAAACAACCAAATGCTCCACCGGTTGGCGAGTGACTGTCCCCACCCACTGCAAACATTCCAGGTAATAAATGTCCCCTTTCAGGCGTAACAATATGACAAATACCTTCTTGGTCATAAAAATTGTCTATTTTCTGGCCCTTTGCCCAGTCTCTTGTTAACTGAAGGATCTTCATGCTCTCTGAATCTGTGTTATGGGCAAAATGATCAGACACGAGCACTACCTTATTAGGATCCCAAACATTGGCGCCCAGTTTCTCCATAATTTGTTTAACTCTCCGTGGACCACCACTATCGTGGATCATCGCGAGATCAACAGAACACGTCACGACATCTCCAGGTTTTACTTCCGTTAAACCTGCTGCCTTCGATATAATTTTTTCAGATACTGTTTGACCCATTTTAAACCTATTGTGTTCGTAACACCCAAACTAAATCATAGACAATTTTAATTAATTAGCTAGCTGTAGCTTGCGGTTCATAAATTACTCTCTATTATAATTTATCAGATTAACGACTGGTTATTATAATATTAAAATCACTAATATAATCGCTAAAAACGATTAGAATTGGGAGAATAAAATGAAATCACTTTTTGCAACTATTTTAGCAGCAATAATAACATTTAGTGCTGCAACACTTGGTATTCAAAAACAAGCTCAGGCAGAGACCAAACTCACAATGGTATACCCATTTCCTGATTTTCTAATTTACACCAAGAACTGTAAAGCCCTAGTAAAAGCTATCAATGAAAAAGGTAAGGGGGTTGTTCAAATAGATGTATTGCCATTTAACTCTATAAAAATGTTTCAGCAGGCTCCAGCAGTGAGCAAGGGTCGAGTAGATTTAAACTGCATACCAGCAGCTTTCTATGCCCGTGGCATTCCTGAACTAGAAGCTATTTCAACCTCTAGTTCAACTGTTGCGCAAGCCCGCCAGGCCGGTGGAATAGACATGATAGATCAACTGCACCAAAAGCATTTTGGAGTAAAATATCTTGGCTGGACTTCTTCTGGTAATAAATTTCGTATCTATATGAAAGATCCTCCAAAATTTGGTAGTGATGGTCTTCCTAATTTTGACGGCGTAAAAATGCGAGACAACCCTATTTATGGTGCATTTTTGAAAGCCCTGAAGGCAACTACTCATAACCTTCCAGCAACTCAAGTCTATGCAGCCTTGGAAAAAGGTGTAGTTGATTCTGCTGCCTGGGCTAGTTATGGACTGAGGGGACTAAAATGGGATAAATTTTTGAGACACGCTGTTGTTCCAGATTTCTATCAGACAGACATAGGTTGGATAATTAATCTAAAAAAATGGAATAGCCTCAGTACAAAAGCAAAAAATATAGTTCAATCAACTGTAATTGAGTATGAGGGTATTAATCGGGGTATTTTACAAAAATTACATAAAGAGGAAATAGCCGCTTTGAAAAAAGGTGGTATGAAATTTTACAATGTTCCTAACCCTAAAAAGTACCTACAAATCGCGGTTGACTCAGCCTATGATAGAATGATGGGTCGACTGAAAAAGGCCAAAAGAAGCACGGATCACGTAGCAAAACTTCGTGCGGCATTTAGGCAATAGTGATTGTTGAACTTTGTCCTAAATGAAAGATTTTTAAAATAAGAAACGTTTTATGTTAAAAATCGTCGATGATTTATGGGGAAGGGTATTAGCGGTTTTAATGGGCATAGCAGCTGTTTATGTTGCTCTGATTATGATTGCGATTATCTATGCTAGTGCATTTCGTTTTTTCGGCATTGCCTATAGCCAATATACCATCCCCTTCATCGAATATGGTTTTCTGTTTATACTGTTTCTGGGATCGCCTTGGCTTGTGCGAAATAGGGGACACGTATATATCGAGCTTCTGACAGCCGCACTTAATGATCATGGCAGAGATATTTTATCTAGAATTATATGTTTCCTGGCAGGATTAGTGTGCCTGATTTGGGCATGGTATACGTGGCTGCTTTTTCTCGAACGTTATGATGATATGATGGCATACGATGAGTTGCGTGCTCAGTATGATATTCCACTCTGGGTGAGTACGTTGCCCTTCCCAATTGGTTTTTTCCTAATGATGATTGAATTCTTTCGTTTTACCGTTATGTCCAAGCCTATGCACACGGGGCTGGCAGGAATTGCTAGTGATAGGATAGAGCTTGAGGACACACAAAGGGATCTGAGGGAAACAAAATAAATGGAATGGTACTGGATTCTTTCCCTTCTCCTGGGCTCCATCCTGCTTTTAATGTTTATTGGCGTTCCGGTGGGACTGGCATTTATAGCCGTAAATTCAATCGCAGCTTTCTTCCTTTATGGCAGATTTGGCAGTTTTGACGCTAATCTATCAGCAAGTATTGGACAACTTACGGATAATGCTTTTGCAAATATGACTATTTTTGCAATTGTCCCAATACCAATGTTCCTGCTTATGGGAGAGCTGTTTTTTCATACTGGTCTGGCCAAGAGAATGTTTAACGCAATAGAAAATCTTATGGGAAGAGCCCCTGCAAGACTTTCATATGTAACAGTGGCCGGAGGTACAGCTTTCGCAACTTTATCTGGATCATCCATGGGGTCAACAGCGTTACTTGGTACTCTTATGGTTCCGGAAATGACCGAAAGAGGCTATAAAAAGAGCATGTCGATTGGGCCAATTCTTGGCACTGGTGGATTAGCCATGTTAATCCCGCCCTCAGCACTGGCGGTATTACTTGGAACTCTTGCTGAAATTGATATTGGAAGATTATTGATTGGTGGCATTGTACCGGGTCTCATACTAGCATCTATGTATACACTATTAATTTATACGCGGGCCACTTTGGACCCCTCTGTAGCCCCAGTATATGACATAAAGTTCATACCATGGTCTAGCCGTCTTAAAACTTTTTTTTCAGATGTAGTACCTATGGTTTCTGTAATCTTTATGGTTATTCTTCTAATTATGTTTGGAGTAGCCACCCCATCAGAATCAGCGGCATATGGGTCTCTTGGCGTCGTTATACTATCATTCATTTACTTACTAATTGTGCCTTGGTTTCAGGGTAAAAAAGAAGTGGTTTCCAACTTTTGGAATGTATTTAGCGTAGCTTTATGGAAATCAATGTGGGGTGCAGGTAGAGTAACGATTATTGCGTTGATGATACTTTTTGGCTCCAGTCTATTCTCTAATGTTCTCGCGGGTTCTGGGGCTAGTGTAAAATTAATTGAGTGGGTGACAAGTTTTGATGTAAGCGGATTAGTAATGCTACTAATTATGTTTGGGATCTTGTTACTGTTAGGGATGTTTATGGATCAACTTGCCATGATGCTCTTAACAGTGCCGATCTTTTTTCCAATTATGGCAGGCTTTGATTTTGGAATGGGACCAGAACGCCAAGTCATCTGGTTTGCTGTTATTATGCTCTTAGCCATGGAAATTAGTTTTACCACTCCACCATTTGGGCTTTTACTTTTTGTTATGCAAGGTGTCTGCCCTCCCGGCACCCGTTTTGGTGAAATTTGTATGGCCGCAATACCCTTCATGGGCTGCGCAATCTTTCTCGTTATAATGATAGTTATATTTCCAGAAATTGCTACGTGGCTCCCCTTTATTACAAAATAAAGTAATTTCAGTTTTTGCTGATATTTAAACGGCTAAAACTTTCTACTGAGAAAATTCAGAAACCAACTTGTCTGTAATGAGCATATGAGCTGATTTGTGTGTTATGCAAATGGGAAGCTTTGCATTTATAAGGGCTAATTGTGGGGTAACACCACATGCCCAAAAAAGTGGTATCTCTTCTTTTTCTATGGATATAGGACCCAAGGTTTCGTAGGGCTGGCCTAAGTCTACACCTATTAGCTCTGGCAAGCCAATATGAACCGGGGCTCCATGCACCTGAGGGTACTTATCAGTAATTGAGATTGCCTTTATAGCATCCTTAGGATGGAGCGGCCTCATAGAGGCAAGCAACTTACCCTCAAATTTATCTGTCCTATTTGTGTCTATATTTGTAAGGTATAAGGCTTCCCTCTGCCCCCGATCCAGGTACCCTAAAGTAATGCCTTTATCCAGCAATAAAGCCTCAAATGAAAATGAACAACCATAGGCGAAGGATACAAAATCTGTTTGCCAATAGTCTGCAATGGAACTGACCTCTGCACTTTTCTCTCCGTCAACAAATACATTGTATCCAGCCAGATCTGTCCTGATGTCTATATCTACACCAAGATCATCAAAATAGTGAACGCCAGGCTTTGTCTTCGCAATAAGCGGACACACTGAAGGATTAATCTCACAATAATCTAAAAACTCATCTGCGAAGGCCGAGGGCAGTATTAATAAATTGCACTGTAGATATCCGGGGGCCATTCCTGCAGTAGGTTGTGAAAGAATATTCTCTCTTATATCTTTCCTTAATTGGCGTGGCGTGGCTTCTTTATTTGTCATCTAAATAACCATTATTATGCTTTGGATATTTTTAGTTGCTTTCTCAAAAGCTTTGTTCGCTCAAAATCTATTGCTCCACCAGAAGTAAAGGCAACACCATAAACAAGCTTGGCAGTCTTGGCATCTATTAATCCAAGCTTGAAATCCTCCAAGACATAAATAGGATTTCTATAAATTGGTTTGCCGTAACCAGCTCCACCTGGAACATCAATAACAAGCCTATCACCAGACTGTACCACCTGTTTTCCCTTGGCTTTGAGTTTTTTCCCATTGGAGGTGCGTACACTACCACGAAAACCATCGAAGCCACCTTTTCTTCCTCTTGCGGGATTCTCAACTCTGTCAAACATCGCAAATACTGCAAAAGAACTATCATCAACAACCGAAAATTCTACGGACTGTCCAAGCCCCCCTCGCCATTTTCCAGCTCCTCCAGAACCAGGCCTAAACTCCTTTCTCCAAATAATAACCGGCGCAAAGTTCTCAACCGCTTCTGTGGGTAGAGCTTGCACACCACTTGGAAACCCAGTGGCAGACAAACCGTCTGACGTAGGCCTTGCACCTGTTCCTCCACTGTTGAAAAATAATAAATCAAAAGTTGGTAGTGCAGATGAAACTTTAGTCTCAGATAATTCTCTACCACCTCTAGCCTGAATTCCCCAGATCCCCGCCGAACCTTCCGCCTGAATACCCTCAGGAACAACTCTTTGCAGACAACCAAGAACTAAATCTGGCAAAAACTGGCCTATTATGTGCCTAGCGCAAACTGGGGCTGGCTTACGGACATTTAGAATCGAGTCCTCTGGGGCCAAAACTTCTATAGGGGCTAGTGAACCTGTATTATTTGGTATTTCAGGGGCTAAGGCGGCTCTAACACCATAAGCGCTATAGGCTAACGTATAGTTATAAACCAGATTTATTCCGAACTTACTGGCCTCCGAACTACCTTCAAAATCAATAGTAATCTTTTTTTGTTTAACTTCTAATCGAGCCTTGAGAATAACTTCCTTATCGTAACCATCAACTTTCATCAAATTTCGAAAGACGCCGATAGGTAGATGCTTAATTTTTTCCTCCATCGATTTCTGCGAAAAATCAATGATATAGTCAGCTAGTTTTTTAAAACTAATATTTGGAAATTCGTCCAACATTTGATTTAAAAGTCGCCCCCCAGTTTCATTCGAGGCAATGTAAGACAATATGTCCCCCTCCACTTCATAGGGCTGCCTAACATTTGCTTTTATGATTTTAATCAGGTCATCATTCAGTTCTCCAGCCTTAGCTAAATACATGATTGGTATATAAAGACCTTCTTCAAATACAGACTTTGCATCAGGCCCCTGGCCTAGCCCACCTATGTCGACCTGATGGCAACAGCAAGCAAAAAAGCCAACGAGCCTACCCTCGCGAAAAGTTGGCGTCACAACAGTAATATCATGGAGATGCCCAGAACTAAGCCATGGGTCATTTGTTAGTAAATGATCTCCATCTCTCAAACGAGACGGGGCGACTTCCAAAACAAAGTTTTTTACTGCTTCCGCCAAAGAATTCACGTGACCAGGGGTGCCTGTAACAGCTTGAGCTATCATTCTCCCTTCCGTATCAAAAACAGCAGCCGATAAATCTCCCGCCTCACTTACGGTGGCACTAAAAGCTGTTCGAACAAGAGATTTAGCCTGACCCTCTACAACAGCTATTAGGCGCGTCCACATCACCTGCAACATCATCTTACTCAAACCACCCCTAATTTTTTTCTTTTTATTCAAGTTATATGCTCCTCTATTACAAGATAACCGTAACCATTTATTTGTGCCGCAAAGTTCTTGGGTATTAATGTTGTAGTCTGGTCCTCTTCAATAATTGCAGGACCAATAATCTTAGAACCTATGGAGATATTTTTTCGACTATAAACTTTATGCTCTATATTTTTACCAGTAATAAAATCAAGCGCATTACGGGTGTTTTGAGGCCTGACACCTTTAGATTTAACTTTATTATTTCTTATCTTAATTGGAGGTTGCTTTAAAAATGCTGTCACACTCCAACCTACCACTTCCATATCTACGTTGGGCATAGTTTGTGAATATTGGGAGCGATAAGCTTCAAGAAAGTTCTCCCTAATTTTTTGCACACTTGACGAGGTCAACTCACTACTTGGAAATCTTATTTTTATCTCATGCCTTTGGCCAACAAAGCGCATGTAAGCAGAAAAATAGCAAAGTGCCGAACCGCTAGAAGAAACCCTTTCCACCACTTTCTTTGCTTCGAACTCTAATTTTGCCAAGACAGCAGAAACCTGTTTTTTATTTATAAGACTTAATCTTTGGTAAAAACTGCGGGTTGTTTCATAAGTAATCGGCGCATCCAGGAACCCTACTGCTGAACCAACGCCTGCATTAGCGGGTATTATTATTTTTTTTATGCCTAACTTCTGGGCTAAACGAACTGCATGCAAAGGAGCCGAGCCGCCAAATGCAATTAAGGTTCTATCCAGAAGTGACTTTCCCCTCTCCATGGCATGTTCTCTCGCAGCATTTGCCATGTTCTCATCAACCATTTCTACTGCCCCAGCAGCACAAATATTTATAGGCTCATTAAGAGGCCTAGCGAGTGCTAATTCAAAACTATTTTTTGCATCAATGCTTGATAGCTCTAATTTACCACCGGCAAATATTTGTGGATTAATTCTATTTAATATTACGTTTGCATCGGTAATTGTTGCCTCAAAACCGCCCTTTCCATAACAAGCTGGCCCAGGATCTGAGCCCGCACTCTCAGGACCAACTAAAATTCGTCCGTACTCATCTATTTTACATACTGACCCACCACCAGCCCCAATTTCCACCATCTCAATTACCGGGATTCTGATTGGTATACCGCTACCACGTTTAAAACGATATTGGCGAGCAACTTCAAATTCTCTGGCAGTATCAGGTTTGCCATCATCTAGCAGACATACTTTAGCCGTAGTACCCCCCATATCAAAAGAAACTACTTTGTCTAGTTTACATTCTTTGGAAATTTTTCCCGCAAGAATTGCACCACCTGCAGGACCTGATTCAACCATCCTGACAGGAAATTTTTTTCCCGTTTCTACATCAGATAGACCGCCGTTAGACAACATTAGAAATATTGGACAGCCAATACCAATCAACCGCAGTTGTTTCTCTAAAACACCTAAGTAGGGCGAAATGACAGGCTGAATATACGCATTAACACAAGTTGTAGTAAAACGCTCATATTCCCTTATCTCAGGAGATACTTCACTTGAAATACTGATTGGTATTGTTGGCAGAGCTTTTCGTATTAACTTTTTTGTCATCAGCTCATGTATCGGATTTACATGGGCATGCAAAAACCCAATTGCGATACTCTCAAATTTCTCTTTTTCTAATATAGAAATCAGTTTGTTGACCTCAGCTTTATTGAGGTTAATCAGTTTTGCTCCTGTGGCACTCAATCTTTCGGAAATTGTGAAACGTTTATCTCTTGTTATTAATGGTGGAGGCATTTGAATGTTTAAATCATATTGATCAAAACGACTTTCTGTCCGCATCTCAATCACATCGCGAAAACCTTCGGTTGTTATAAAAGCAGTCTTAGCCCCCTTTTTCTCGATTATCGCATTGGTTGCTAACGTCGTCCCATGTACTACCCTATTTATGCCTTTCAAAGGTATTCCAATATCCCCTGCTAATTTTTTTATCCCTGCTATTACTGGTAGTACAGGCGTCTCACTTGAAGTTAAAACCTTAGTAGATAAAACTTCACTACTAGACCGCAAAACGATATCAGTGAAAGTACCCCCAATATCGACCCCTATCTCCCAACCCAACTCTTTTTCAACATTCATTTTCATGCTCTGAGATTATATAAGTTAGAAACATATATAGATTTATCTATTTGGTTATCTATGACAACATACAATTTACTACCATAAATTAGAGGTATTAAAATGAGAAGTGTCATTGACGAACTGAGAGCTAAGAATGAGTTTCAAATAGTGGACCGCAAGGTAACTGGACATTTTGAATTAGCTGCAGTTTGTCAGGCCTCACAACGGAAGAGTGAAGCTCCTATCCTTTTCCAGCAGGTAGATGATAGTCAGTTTAAAGTAGTTACAAACCTTTACGGAAGTAGGGAACGTCTATGCAGATTAATTGGAGCAGACGATGGTAAATTTTGTAGACAGTGGGTCGAACTTATAAAATCTGGTGGAAAAGCTAAAAATCAAAATAAAGTTAAGTCAGCGGACATAAAAAGACAGGAAATTAATTTGATGTCATTGCCGCAAATCACCTACCAGGAAAAAGATGCAGGGCCATACATAACCTCAGGTATTTTTTTAGCTAAAGACCCAGATCGCGGCATTCCAAATCTCTCATTTCACAGGGCCATGCATGTGGATGACCGAGAATTGAGAATTAGACTGGGAACTTCCCACCATTTAACACATTATCAACTTGAGGCAGAAAAACAAAATGAAGCGCTTGAGGTTGCGATTTTAATCGGCGCGCCAACACCTTATGTTTTTGCTGCAGCTGCATCAATACCCAAGGATGAAAGCGAAGTTGAAGTAGCAAATAGGATTTCCTCTCAGGAAATATTGATGAGAAAATGTCAATTTATTGATCTTGAAGTTCCAGCTGAAACTGAAGTTATAATTGAAGGTCGAATCTTACCTAATATAAAAAAACCAGAAGGTCCTTTTGGAGAATTTAAAGGTAACTACATTCCAATGGAAGATAATCACGTCGTAGAGGTATTAGGCGTCACCGCCAGAGAAAATCCTTACTATCACTCCATTTTATGTGGTTCTACAGAGGATATGAGATTACTGGAAGTCTCAATAGCTACACAGGTTTATAAAAGACTAAGTGAAACTTTACCCGGTATTATAGACGTAGCATGTGTGCCGAATATTATGAGCACCGTAGTTCAAATTGACCAAAAATATGATGGTCACGCCCGACAGGTAATGCTCACAGCCTTTGGCTCAAACCATGACTTTAACAAAAGTTGTATTGTTGTTGATAAGGACGTTAACATAAATGATTTTTCTGATGTCTACTGGGCTTGTATGATGCGTGCAAGTGCCCAAAATGATGTATTATTGATCCCTGACGTACCAGGTTTTTACCGAGACCCTGAGAAAGATCATTGGGGGCGCCTAGGAATAGATGCAACAAAGCCTTGGGGTAGGCAGGAAAACTTTGAGAGAACGCTCGTTCCAGGATCAGATAGTGTTGATCTAAACTCTTACTTTATTTGAAGACAACTCAATGCGAAACTGTAAATTACGATATACTTGACGCTAATTCTAAACCTTCAAACATCGATGATTTCCAAAGAAATTTTCTTAGTTTTTCTCGATCGGTCGTGATACTTTGCATCTCTGCAAGATACTCTTTTCTCTTCTTTGGATCTTTTTCGGTCATCCTCCTCCTGTTTTTATCTGCTTGCTGAATGATAGCAGTTTCTGCGACTGGTTTTCTTTGACGCGAGTATAAGTCGAGCAAAGATAAATCTCCACCGGACCAGATTTCTTTTATTTTACTGGTTAAATTATGAGCGTCATGCAATCCACCATTCATACCCATTCCACCTGTAGGACTATTGAGGTGCGCCGCATCCCCTGCCAAAATTATTCTACCATGATCATATTTATCAACTATACGCTGATGAACCCTATACACTCTCTTATCCAGTACTTCATATTTTTCACCAGAAGAACAAATAGATTGTAGGCGATCCTCAATATGTGCGTCATCTAACGCCTCTTCAGGAGACAAACCCTCAGGAAAATACATGCTAACCCTCCAACTATTTCGCAACCTTAGCAGGCTAAAGTTTCCGTACTTATCCCAACAGTAACTAACATTAGATATTCCATCTAAATATTGGTGAAACGGAAATGTTGTAGTTACTAAAACTGTCCGTTCAGGATACATCGATCCTTCAAACGGCAAACCCAGTATTTCCCTTACCTTACTGTTGCCTCCATCAGCTGCAATTAGAAAAGTACCTTTTAACTTTTTAATTATACCATCTTCTGAAATCTCAACTGTCACCCCGTCAGAAGTCTGACTTAAACCATGTAAAGACGAACCATAACGAATTTCAGCCAATGGGTCTTTGTCTAATATTCTATCCATTATTTTACATAATTCACTTTGCTCAAACTGTAATCTAAATGGATAAAGGGTATCATCGGCTAAACAACTCATATCAAACACAGCCCTTTCCCCGGTTGAATGCATCCTGATTTGCCAGTTAGGGGCTTTAACACCTTTAGATAACGCCTCGGCAGTTATGCCATATGGCTCCATCATTTCAAGCGTCGGAGGATGAAATGTGGACGCCCGAATATCTGAATTAACTTTTCCCAATTTTTCTATAAGAACAACTTTTATTCCAAACCTAGACAGTCTAATGGCAGAGAACAATCCTACCGGACCGCCTCCAACCACAATTACTCTTCTAGAGTCCTTATTTTTTTCTAATGCCAAAATTACCCTCTTATATAAAAAAAAGTTGTGTAATCTTTACATCTGTTTGATAGAAAAGATCTAGTAATTTTTTTACTTTAGATAAAGGTAACAATAATGGCAGGTCTTGAGTACTCAAAAAATGGCTTGGTAGGAGTTTTAACCCCTCAGGCTAATACTACAGTCGAGCCGGAATTTAGAGTTTTGTGGCCTAAGAATGTCGGAATGATCAATGCTAGAATGATTAGCAATAAAAATACAATAGCCGATCGATTACTTGATTACGTTGACCAAATAGAGAGTACTTTGACACGTTTTGCAAATGCACCCGTTGACGCGGTGGCATTTGGCTGCACTGGTGCTTCCTACCTGATTGGAAGAGAAAAAGAGAAAGAAATATGTAATAACATAAAAGACAAACGAGGCTACCCGTTTGTAACTGCAGCTAGGGCAGTTACAGACACTTTCGAGGTTTTGTCTGCAAAGAAAATTGGACTTGTTTCACCGTATCCTGGTGATTTAACAGAACAAAGCGCAGGTTACTGGGGGAGCGCGGGCTATGAGGTTGCCGAAGTTGCTTCCTCATATAATCAAGAGAGTGATTTTCACCCTATATACAGTCTCTCAGCCGAAAATGCATTTGAATGCATTCAACTTTTAGAAAATAGAAACCTGGATGCTATAGTAATGTTAGGAACTGGCATGCCAACATTGAGCCCATTAGTGAGACTGTCTAATTGGAGTGGCCCTCCCGTTACATCTTGCATGTTAAGTTTAGCTTGGAGGACTGTAATGCACCTTTCTGACACTCAACCGAATGCAGACAATTTACAAAATTGGTTATCTGGAAATGAGTGGCGAGACAGGATGAACCTACTCTATGACATATAATATGGGGAGAGGGTATTTTAAATATTTTTCCTCCGGAGGACTATAAATGGAAAATAAAAATATATGGGAAAATAAAGAGCAAACATTTTTTAAAGATGAAGCTCTAGACCGCGCATTTGGTGTTGTTATGGCTCTCGCTACAGAAGTTTATGTTCTGCGGGACCGACAGAAAGCGCTGGAACGATTGCTTGTTGAAAAAAATCTAATTGAATTTTCAACTCTAGACTCCGAACCTTCAGAAAAAGAACGTATTGAATCATTGCAGGATCGCAAGGAATTTACCGAAGGTTTGCTAATTAGCTTACTGGGCAAACAACAATCTAAAGGTAAGACTTTATAGGTAGTGACGGATATGGATGATAGAAGTTTTTCAGCAGCTCAGGATTTTTTATTATCTGTGAAAACATTTTGGACAGTTGATGTTTTTACAAAAGTAAAGGCGGAATACCAAGCTAATATAGGTAATCTGGACAACTCTACTTCAGAAACACGAGAAATAGAAGATTTACTATCAGACAGCACTACTTTTCAGTATTTTGCTTGGCTAGAGCGGCATCTTCAGCGTTTTAAATATTCCGGTCGCTACGGCATAAATACCTATTACTCTGAGAAAAGAAATACGTTCAGTAATATCCTCTCTAATGAAGAAAGAAGTGAAGATTATCTGGAACTAACCCAAGGTTTTGAGTTGCCAGATTATTACCGAAGTGTGGATATTCATCAACACCCAGGAGGCCTATGGGGCGATGAAATAGCTGGGCTGGTTTATGAACGGGGCGCCAGAACTACAACACCGCTGATGGGATCCGCCCACAAAGATTTGCACCATCGGTTTACAGACCTTGCCCTAAAGGACATAAGCACGCCTAAAGATATATTAGATATGGGCTGCGGTTTTGGTAAGAGTACAAAACCATTTTATGATATTCTAAATGAGTCAAAAATTGAGGCGATTGATTTATCGGAACCCTGCCTAAAATTAGCAGCTCACGATGCTGCCGAAACTCAACGCAAAAATGTAAAATTTCGACAAATAAATGCCTTGGACACAACATATGATAATGAGTCTTTTGATTTAGTAACTTCAACAATGCTAATACACGAACTTCCAGCTAAAGAGATTGGGAAGATGTTTGCAGAAGCTGAGAGAGTTTTACGACCTGGCGGGCGTATGGTTCATCTTGACTTTTATAGTTTGCCTGACGAATTTACCAAATTTATTCACTACGGTCATTCTGAAAGGAATAATGAGCCTTTCATGAAAGGGTTTGCAGAATTAGATTTACATGAATTACTTGCTGAAAAAGGGTTTATCAATATCAGTATAGTGCCATTCTCTGAAGCTGAAGGCGTTGATCCCAATAACCATAGATATTGGCGATTTCCATGGACCTTAATAACTGCAGATAAAGAAGTTTTTTAATTAGAGCGCAATCTAGGACTTAACAAAACCGTTATGGAATGCTTCAATAGAAGTAAAAGCTCTAAATTAATAATAACTTATGAGG
>PTLG01000050.1 GCA_002937995.1 Alphaproteobacteria bacterium MarineAlpha3_Bin7
TGTCCTTGGGCAGCCAATTACCCGGGTCGTGATTCTTTAAAGCCCAAACCATAATATCAAGGCTTTCATCAATAATTTTTTTTGGCGCAAGTTGAAGGACAGGTACAGTACCTTTCTTGGAAATTTTTATTAGCTGTTCTGGTTTTGCTTTTAATAAGACCTCTCTAAGTTCACATTTTGTATTACTTATAAATAGCGCTAAACGAGCCCTCATAGCATAAGGGCATCTTCTAAAGCTGTATAATATTGGTAGTTTTTCCATTTCCAATAAAACCTATAATTGTTCCAAAAGTTTTACTAGATGTTCCTGGTGTTGTTTATCCGAAGAGTTGTATTGCCGCTGTCTTTCTTTAAAGCGTAACTTTTGCTCAGTTGAATAATATTCAAAACATTTATGGCAACTTACACCTTCTTCGTAACTGGTTGAAAGTGTATCGGCTGGAGTAATTGGTTCACCGCATGCTCTACAAAGTAAATGTTCTCCCTCCTTAACGCCGTGCACTACTGACACACGCTCATCAAAAACAAAACATTCACCTTGCCATAAACTATCATCTTTTTTTACTGAGGCTAGATAGTTCAAAATTCCTCCTTTAAGATGATAAACTTTTTTATACCCCAATGCTTTTAAATACGACGTAGACTTTTCGCATCTTATTCCCCCAGTACAAAACATTGCAATGGTTTTGTCCTCTAGTTCTCTACTGTTTTTCTCCAGCCAAGTAGGGAACTCGCTGAATTTTCGTATACTTGGATTAATAGCAGTTGGAAAACTTCCTATTTCTACTTCATAGCCATTACGAACATCTATAACGACTACGTTTGGATCTGATATAATACTATTCCATTCAGCAGGCTCCACGTAATCTCCCACCTCTTTATTGGGGTCCACTGTGGTGACGCCCATCGTAACTATTTCATTTTTTAGTCTTACCTTTAGCCTTCGAAATGGTAGGCAATTTGACTTTGACCACTTAAAATTAGGTTTTTTAAGCTTAAATAATTTAGTTAGTTCCTTGGCCACTGGGTCTATGTTTTCTCTATACCCCGTTATAGTTCCGTTAATGCCTTCCTTAGCTACTAATATTGTGCCCCTTATATTTTTCTGTATACACAATTTCATAATTGCACGTTTTAACGTATCTGGATCTTCTAATTTAACAAAATTATAGAAGGCAAATATAAAATATTTTTGTTTTGTCATAGCTATTGGGCCAAGAGAAGTCAGAAAGCAATTTGTCAACTTGATTGTGAATTTACATTAAAATCTATAATTTTGAAGGGAAAATTTGGCCAAAACATAAAAATTTATAATTTTTAGTAATATTTATTTAAGTAACAAAACTTGTTGTAGGAATTATACAACCCATTGAAAATAAATAAAAAAAAGATATTTATGGTGTTAGATTTAGTTAAAGTATGACTATTGAGTATATTTTTATTCAGAAAAATATACTGAAAATATTGACTTATCTGTGTTTTAGACCATAACCTCACAGATTAGTTGAAGTTCTATGGTATTAGGACTTCATTTGGGACCCGTTAGCATTTAATTATTTGTGGTTATTGTATTACGGGAGTTGTTAAATTTGTTAATTTGTCCAAGTAACATTGGATATGTGAGGAGAGAGTATGCCAACCGGTACAGTTAAATGGTTTAATCCAACAAAAGGCTATGGTTTTATTGAGCCTAGCGATGGTTCAAAGGATGCCTTCGTTCATATTTCTGCAGTTCAGCAAGCTGGGTTGCAAACATTAAATGAGGGGCAAAAAGTCGAGTACGAGGTCGTACCTGGTCAAAACGGAAAAGAAGCAGCTGAAAATATTACAGTTGTCGACGAATAGATCAATTTTTCACCTGAATCATGGTTAGTCAAAGTTGTTTGGTCCCCTGGCCAAATTGCTTCTGTTGCTATACCCTTTGTTATTAATTTTGGAAATAGGAAACGGTGCCTGATCCATGTCTTTTTGATATTTTTCAGGCCTGTTATCCTGCTTATGAGTATTCTTCCTGTTATACCTTTTTTAAATAATCCCTGAGGCTAGAATACTTTTTTTCTTCGCCATTTTGAAGGGTGGTCGGGCGGAAACATCAGGCTACTAGCGTCGATATCTAGGTTTACCATAGATTTAGCAAGTTCTATTGCACAGCTGTAACCTTCTAATATCGGTACGTTCCAACCAAGTTCTAAAAGCCCATTTCTAACGAACGGTTTTAGCCAAAAGAGAGCTGAACAACCAAAAGTGATTACCTCTGCTCCATCTTCTTCTATAGCAGATACCGCTTCTGCAATAGCTGTATTTACCATATCGGAATTGCCGCCATTCAGAGCAATTTCTTTTTCCTTATTGATTGACCGATAGGGGTCCCCTCCTGGCCTCGGCAATGGGTAGTTAATGTTCCTTATAGAGGCACATCTGGTATCAAAACGGTGCTGAATTATTAGATTATAGTAATACATGTTATGGGATTCGGCCATATCTATAACGCTAAATTTGTTGCCAAGCAGTGTTGCAAAATGCATTTGCGAATAAGCACATGCGGTAACTGGAATACCAAATTTAAGCCCGATTTCGCGACATTCAAAGAAACCAGGCTCCCCTCCACCTAAAAGGACAATTGCATCATATTTTTGACTTTCGCACGCCTCACGAACTATGGGAATTCTTGCAGCGGCTGCTAGAGCAAACTCTTCTCTATTTTCAACTGGCCAATCACCATAGGTGGCTGTTGCTCCATGGTGTAGATCCCAGTCAACATCCCCAAGGTGATCTTTGACCATATCATAATTCATGAGCCTTACTTCTTTCGGGCCTTCTACTGGTCTATGTAGGTAAGGTGAGTCTGCTGGTAGGCTAAAGGCGTTAACTAAAAAGAATTTATATTTTTTTGACATACAAAAACTATTTGTTTGGTTATAATATTTTATCACGTATATCTAGCTGTATCTAAAGTTGGAATAATACAATACAGTGATTAATATACTCCCGTGCGTTATTACATATAGTATCAACTTTTTTTGGAACTAGTTAAATAGTTTTTTCTCTAACATGCACCTAGCTAAACTTATATCTATCATATTTCTCTGTGCCTTATATTTCATCCTTGGCATTCAAACAACATTCGCAGATCACTTCGAAAATAGGGAGTTCAGGGGCGACAGTCGAAGCCCAGGTAATAATGAGCTCATACTCAAGAAATCTAGTGATGGGGAATTTCATGATAGAGGTGAGGTTGTTATCAAAGGGGGGCATGTTCCAAACCTAGTTATGAGCGATGATACTATATTTCTTTACTTTCAATGGTTCCCAAAATCTATGCATAAACGAAGGTGGTTTGATCATATAGGTGTAATAGTCAGTAATAATTTGGGTGAAATATGGTCAAAACCGCGGGGTATTGTTCTATCTGACATTCCCAATGAGTTACTTGGTCCACAGGGGCGCCCCATGGATCCAGCCGCAGTCTCACTTCCGGGCGGTGCAATTAGGCTTTTTTTTACTCTGGAACCTAGGCAGCCTCATAATAGGGTAATTGGGGATGCAAAAATTTATTCAGCAATTTCGAATGACGGAGTAAATTTTAATTTTGAACAAGGTGTGCGATTTGAAATAAAGGATGTGGAACTAAGAGATCCAGCCATAGCCTATTTTGATAACAAGTGGCATCTTTATTGTCCTAATCAAAAACGGAATGGTACAGGCTTTCATTCTATTTCAAGTGATGGCCTGAACTTTAAAAGAGTAGAAAATGTTAATATAAATGGTCCTGGTGATTGGTTAGGAAGCGCAACCACAACAAAAGACAGTATTTATTTTTATGGAACTGTTTGGATGGGTACTTCAAATGATGGGATTAAATGGGATAGGGGGCGGTCCATAGGGTTGGGGCCAGACCCCGCTATATTACATGTTCACGAAGGGTTATGGTTGGGTGTCGGATTTAGGCCAATTCGTTAAGCCATTGTGAAGAAACTAAAGTCATTTCATTGGTGAGAAAGGCGCTGGCAACATAATCTTATTTTCTTGCTCAAGTGTCTCAAACGGTAAATCAGGATCTCCCTGTGGGGGCCAAACATTGTCCTCTTTAGCCTTCGTTCGAATCTTAAGTCTATCGTCAAGACTTCTATAAGGCCATATATGCACCATTTTATTATATGTCCCTACATCTCCCTCCATTACCACGGCTAAAGGAGAACGTTTAACCCTTTCTTCAATGTTGGGTGCCCATCTAGCTTTTGCTTGTGGCATAAGTCCTGCCTGGATTAAATAACTCCTCATTTCGTAAAATGGTCCATTGTCACCTGGGGTAAGAAGCGGGGAGTTTTCCCAAGGTTTAAAAATCTCCACAGTCTGTTTAATTACGAATTTTCCAATCTTGGGAGGCCACCAATCATGCTTTACAGCCTCAGAGCGAGTTTTTTCACGTTCAGCTGCATCTTTATATTCCCATACATGTATAATCTGATTTAAAGGCCCAATTTCGGTGTACCAAAAAGCGCATAATTTTGATAACTCTTGACGCTTTTCAATTACCTCAGCAAAATTTTCGAGAACCTGCGGCACTGATCTCACCTTAAGATCATAAGTGCGAAATTCATAAATCATAAAAACTACCCCCAAGTTGTTATTTTAAAGAATAGGGTATACAATAATTGGGAATCGTTAAATAGTTATATTAACTGTTTTGTTCATGAATAGTGTTAAGAGGTGGTGGGTAATGACTAGGTATCCGTTTTATCTTTTTATCTTTGTTCTAATTTTTCCTCTGCAGGGAAATGCTGGAACTTCTGGTGGTATCTATGATATGGGTAAGTTTTTAACAAAAGGCCATCCGTTTGCTGATTCAAGTTATAAAAAACAATATATTCCGTTAGAAAAAAGTAAACTTATAATCACTAAGCCAACTGTTAAACAGACAGTTATTAGTAAGCCAGACACTGGTTCTAAGATTGAGACACAAGCTTTGCCCATCGATAAAAAAATAACCTTATTTCCTAAACCCAAAAGTACGCGCAACAGTGTTAGCCCGGTAAAAAAAGGAAACAAAATAGGTAAAAATGCTATCCGTGAAATTAGTCCCATTGTGCGTGAAAAGAAAGTTAGTGTTCAACAAGCTAAGGTGGAGAGAGAATATGCAGATGGGAATAAATATCTAACAAACAATACGCCTCAAAGTCTTACTGATTTGCGTGTAGGGCTTTTGCTTCACGATACAGGCCCATTTAGTAATACAAAGGAAGATGGTTTAGATGTTAATGTAGAGGCCTTATTTAAATCGCCCGCCTATTTGGAGGAAATTGGCTCCCCAAAACCACACATTGGAATTACTATTAACAATGGTTCTGATACCAATCAACTCTATGGTGGTTTAACCTGGAACTGGGGGTTTGATGGTGGATATTTTGTAGATTTTTCATTGGGGGCAGCAATACATGACGGAGAGACTGAAACGGATAGAATAGATAAGAAGTCTCTCGGTTGTTCACTATTGTTTAGAGAATCTATAGGCCTTGGTTATGTAGTTAAAGCTCCTCACTCCTTAATGCTTCACTTTGACCATATTTCAAATGCTAAACTCTGTAGTCGAAACGAGGGGCTTGAAAATCTTGGTTTGCGTTATGGTTATTCCTTTTAATATTATAAAAAGATAATGTAAGTTATTCTTTTAATGTTAAGGTTTTGAATTTTTCGAGAGTCTTAACAGTGATTGGTTGGAGGTAGGCCATATTGACAGAAATAAAATCCAATAGAAAACAGGGTAAAGAGCCTTATGACAAAATACCAATACTTGATATGGCCCCTTACCTTGAAGGAAAACCGGGGGCACTTGAAAAAATTGGCAAAGAGGTGCAAAAAATCCAAGAGAGTATTGGTTTTTGGGCTGTAATAAACCATGGTGTATCTTCGGATGTAATTGAGAAAACGTATATAGAACTTAAAAAGTTTTTTGCCTTACCCTATGACATTAAGGCGCAATATAAAATTAACCATCTATCGATAGGTTATGTGCCCCCTAAGTCAACAAGATATGTTACATCTATTATAAATGAAAATACTGAAAAGGATCTCAATGAGACATTAATAACAGCACTTGAAAGACCCAAGGATCATCCACTTATTATTGATGGAACCAGGTTCGTTGGACCAAATCAATGGCCGAAGGAGGTACCAGAGCTTCGAAATTGTATTATTGAATACCAAAAACAAATAAGAGATCTTGGACTTAAACTACTTCCAATTTTTGCCGTAGCTTTAGATTTAGACTCAAATTATTTTGATCAATATTTTAATGATCCGGTAATGTGGACTCGGAATGCGCATTATCCGCCAGAAAAGGCAAAAAAAAATCAGTATGGCATTGCCCCTCATAGCGACCATAGCTTTTTGACAATGTTACCCATAACTGATGTGCCTGGATTGCAAATATTAACACAGAAAAAAAAGTGGATAGATGCGGAATATATTAAAAATGGTATACTAGTTAATACTGGTGAATTCTTGAATCGTTGGAGTAACGGTCGCTTTATTCCCACCCCTCATCGGGTAATTCCCCCAGAAAGGGACCGTTTTTCAATGGCAACCTTTTTCAACCCGAGCCCTAATTCTGTTTCAGAGCCTCTTAAGACTTGTGTGAGCTCTGATAATCCCCCGATGTTTGAGCCGATGACCTTAATGGATTACCTCTGTTGGTATATAGACACAAATTATGAGAGGGATGCGGGGGGAAAACAGTAGCTTTTGGCCTTTTAGATTAAAAAAACCTTACCGTAAGAAATAAAGTAATGGTAAATTTATTGTCGGAACTAACGGTTTTGAAGGCCGTTATCCTATGCCTGGTCACCACCCTAATACTAGGAGGTCTCGTAGTCATTAGTAGGTCTGGTCTAACCGGCAGCTTTTCTGCGGCTGACCTTACATTTTTTAGATATACTTCGGGTTTGGTGCTTTTACCAATTTTTATTAGATTTAAAGTTTCTAATTTGGGCGGTGTTGGTTGGCGGCGAGGTATAATCCTGACACTACTCGCGGGTTGGTTTTTTAATATGTTTTTAATGTCCGGGTTCTTATATGCTCCTGCCGCGCACGGTGCTATCTTTTCTCCAGGTACCATGCCCATGTTTGCCGCAATAATATCTTCATATCTTTTAAAAGAAATCTTAGGGAGCTGGAGAATTACTGGTTTGTGTATCTTAGTTAGTGGCCTAGTCGCGATGGGATGGGGTGGATTTACGGGGTACTATCCTAATGCCTGGATCGGTGATTTACTATTCTTAAGCGCAGCGTGTATGTGGGGACTTTTTACAGTTCTGATTAAATATTGGGATGTAGATCCTGTTTATGGAGTAAGTCTTGTCGCGGTGCTTAGTTTTTTCACATTTACACCAATTTATTTTATTTTTTATGAGACACCATTTGGGATAGTCCCGTGGATAGATATTGCGATTCAGTGGTTTTACCAAGGGTTCTTAGTGGGCGTCTTTGCAGTACTATTTTTTACCGTTTCTATTCCAGTAATCGGACCAGCTAGAACGGCATTATTTATGACACTAGTCCCCATTTTTGGTAGTGTTATGGGAGTTTTTATATTAGATGAGACTCTAACAAATTTAGAGTTATTAGGCATAATTCTTGTTCTTTTGGGAATGTTGGCAGCGATGGGGCTAAAACCACATTTTTCTGCCAAGAAATACTTTAATAAATAGACGGGTAAGCTTGTTTTGGATAGATTTCTGAAGGTTATAAACAGGTCTCCAACAGAGTTGTTCTGGCACCTTAATCTTGAGTTAAAATCTACAATTGATCGATTTCGAAATTCCCCTGTCAAAACTAGAATAGATAGACCCCTTAATCAAATTTTTGGCTTTTCCGGGATGGCCGAGCTTTGGTATGAGATTGGGAAAAAACCATATCCATTGGTTTCCTTTATTGGGGATACAAGTTCATTCCTTCGTAATTTACCAGAAGAAGAGAATAGGGTTAAGGAAGCCGCCGGTGAGGTAATGTCAGGTTCGTTTTCATTTTTGGGCTGCCCAGAGATCTCTGCTAGCAATATTGAAAATATCGATTGGGGTATAGATTTTAAAAATAACTACCGTTGGCCTGCACATTTTTTTAGAGATCTCGATCTAAATTGTTTAAATACAACAGCAGACATAAAGATTCCATGGGAGTTATCAAGAATGCAGTGGCTTGTGCCTATTGCTCAAAGTTTTCTCCTGGACCCAAAGGAAAAATATGCGGAATTTTGCAAGGGTGTAATTTGGCACTGGGTTAATAGTAATCCTTATGCGCGAGGGCCTAATTGGGGAGTGGCCATGGAAGCGGCTATGAGAATTTTTATGTGGACTTGGTTGTTTAAAGTCTTCCATACCTCAAAAAGCTGGAGTGATCCAATTTTTCAATCAGTCTTTCTCACAAGTCTTTTTGAACATGGAATTTTCTGCAATAGGTACTTAGAGAATTTTGGGGTCAATAGTAACCATATATTAGCGGATGCGGCCGCTTTAGTTTTCCTTGGGGAATTTTTTCCTCAAGGAAAGACGGTCGACGGGTGGGGAAGAAGGGGATGGAAAATATTGGAGAGGGAAGTTGAGTTACAGGTTTACGATGACGGGGCCAGCTTTGAGGCTTCTAGTAGTTATCATAGACTATCTAGTGAGCTATTATTATGGCCCGCTCAATACCGGTTGGTGTCTGGAAAGTCCTTGCCTCAGAACTACCGTAATAAGCTTCTAGGTATGGCAGAATTTGCGAGCAATTATATTAACCAAAACGGACTTGCACCTAGTTGGGGAGATAACGACGATGGGCGCGTGTTTAAATTAGGTAACCAGGGTGTTAATGACCACTCCTATTTGTCGTCCTTAATCAAATGTATACTCGGATATACTCCAGATTGTGTAATTCAGGAAAAAAGTAAACCAGAAATATTATGGGCTTTGGGCAGTGAGTGGCTTGATCAGGTAGATTCTGTTCAAAAGGTTGTTCGGGGCTCTACCCGTTTTGAGAACGCGGGTATTTATATTTTACGAGGTAATTTAGACCATGTTTTTATTGATTGCGGTCCTATTGGTTTTGGAGGTAGGGGGGGGCATGGCCACAATGACTGTTTATCATTTGAGGCTTTTTTGGATGGAACTAGCGTAATTACTGACAGTGGATCATATACATATACAGAAGACTTCGAGTTAAGAAATAAATTTAGGGGTACCGCATATCATAATACACCCATGGTTAATAATTGTGAACAAAATCTAATTTTGCGTCCAAAAGATTTATTTAGGCTCAAAGACCAAATCCAACCAATATACGCTAGTATGAAAAACAATCATTTTCAGGGTTCACACTCCGGCTATAAACACTTAGGTGTTTCGGTAGAGCGTCAAATCAAGCTCACTGATGGAAAAATGTTAGAGGTCTCCGATAGAATAATTGGAAGTAAACCTCATCGGGTTGAAGTTCCATTTCACTTTGTCCCAAATGCAGTTCTGAACGAGTCTTCGCCAGGTTTTTGGGAAATAAGTGTTGAAAAAAAGAAATTTCAGTTAATTAACCTAAGTGGCAGTCCCTCGAGATTAGAAAAGGGTTGGTTTTCAGAGAGCTATGGTGTGATGGTGCCCAGGCCAACTTTGATATTTAGTCGAGATAGCCAATTTACCGAGCAAATTGATAGGCATACTTTCGACCTGGATATTGTTATTCTTATGGGAAATCAAACTAAGGCTGGTTATGAAAGTTCTGAAAAAAAGTTGAGCAATCTAATAGATAAAAAGATTTTTGGAGAGTGAGGCAACTGTAGAATGTATGTGGACGTTATTGGGAAACCTATTAATAGGAGGGAAGATGAGAGATTTCTTACCGGCAAAGGTCAGTATTCAGATGATTTAACTAAGGATGGTCAGTATTTTGCTGTATTTGTTAGGAGTCAGATCGCACATGCTAAAATTATCTCAGTTGATACAGACGCCGCTAATCAATTACCAGGGGTCATTACGGTTCTCTCTGCGAAAGAATATGTAAATGATGGAAAAGGACCAATTCCGCATAAAGCGGTAGAAGGGGATCCCCTGGATTTTAAAATGCCTATGTTTGGGGAAAGTCCACTAACTCGGATAGAAATCGATCAGTGGCCAATGGCCAATGATAAAATTCGTCACATTGGTGAGCTTATTGCTGTTGTTATAGCAGAGACTGTCGATATTGGTCTAACGGCCGCTAGTCTTGTAAATATAGAAATAGAAGAAATTCCCAGCATGATAAATTTTAAACAAGCTACAGCTCCTGATGCTCCTATTATACATGAGAAGGCGCCAGGCAATATAGTGGTTCATCACAGAGACGGAAACCCCGACACTGAGGATATTATTAGTAATTCTGATTTAATTGTTGAGGGAAAGTTTAATGTTCCTAGATTAATAAGCTGTCAGATGGAGCCCCGTTCAGGTCTTGCCGAGTACGATAAGAATAACAATCAATACGTAATCATAGCTGGTAATCAGGGTGTACATAGATATCAGCAGATGATCGCGGGTGCTTTAAAAGTTGATAAGGAAAGGGTGCGAGTCATTTGCCCAGATACCGGTGGCGGCTTTGGTTCCAGAGGTCATGCAAATCCAGAATTTATTATTTTAGCCTGGGTTTCACGCAGGTTAGGTGTTCCTATAAAATGGACATCAACCCGTTCAGAGGCCTTTCTAAGTGATTGGCAAGGACGAGATATGGAGATGCACGGCAAGCTAGGGTTAAGTAATGATGGAAAAATAAAGGGCTATAAAGTCGAGTTTAGAGTCAATAATGGGGCTCATACAGTTTGCTATGCGCCACCCGCAAATGCATCTAGGTTAATACCAACTGTTTATGATATAGAAAATGTATATCTAGACATGAAAGTTTTTTTAACCAATACAACCCCCGTACTCCCATTTAGAGCAGCAGGTCGGCCCGAGACACACTATGTTATCGAGAGGCTTATCGATTTAGCTGCTGAGAAATTGGACCTAGGTAGAAATATTCTACGCAAGAAAAATCTTGTTCGTAGGGAGAAGATGCCATTTAAAAATGCAATGCAGATGACATATGATGTTGGAGATTTTCACGCCGTATTTGATAAAGTTATAAAATTAATGGATTTTGATAACTTTATGAACCGAAAAAAAAGAGCTTATAAATTTTCAAAAAGTCGCGGGATTAGCGTTGTTCCATTTATAGAAACACCGGTTGGTGCACCCATGGAAATGGGGAAAGTTGTTATTTCTAAATCGGGAACAACAACTATTTATGCTGGCACTCAAAACCATGGTCAAGGTCACGAAACGACCTACGCGCAGGTACTTGGTCAACTGCTTGGCATCCCGTTAGAAAATATTATTTTGGAAACTGGTGATAGTAATAATTTACCTATCGGGGGTGGAACACATTCAGACCGTTCAATGAGAATGATGGGAAATGTATTATATGAGATATCAAAACTAATTATAGCTAAAGCGAAACCAATTGCAGCTAAACTGTTGCAGGTAACTGAGGATAAAATTGAATTCACGGATGGCTATTTTACCACCTTTGGAAGCGACCAGAATATTGATATCCTAGCGGTAGCGGGCTCATACTCAGAAGACGGAAGCGAAAGCACCCTATGGGCCGAGTGGAGGCAGGAAGGGCGTATTGCGGCCTTTCCATACGGAGCTGCAGGCATCGAGATAGAAATTGATTTAGAGACTGGTAATCTTAAGATTTGCAATTATTGGATCGTCGATGATTGTGGACAAATTATCAATCCAAAGATCGTTAAGGGACAAGCCCATGGTGGTATTGTTCACGGTATTGGTCAAGCTATTGGAGAGGTTGCGTTTTACGAGAACAGTAATGGACAACTGTTGACGGGTTCTTTTATGGATTACATGGTGCCAAGAGCTGGTCAATTCCCATTATTTAATTTAGACAGCATTGATGTTAAAACACTGACTAACCCTCTTTCAATTAAGGCAGGAGGTGAATCTGGTACTGTTGCAGCACTTGCCTTAGTTGGAAATGCAGTAATGAATGCTCTAGACTATTTCGAAGTTCCGGAACTAGAGATGCCTTTTACTGCCCCCAAGATTTGGTATGCAATACAAAGTTCTGCTAAAGCATCCCGGAGCCAAAATAACTAGCCATTAATCAGATAATGAGTGTATATGCTAGCTGCATACCCAAGTGCGATGGCCCATGTCCATTTTAGATGGGAAGCAAAGGTGTACAGACCTCTGGCCTGTCCCATTACTGCAACCCCAGCCGCTGAGCCAATTGATAACATAGAGCCACCCACTCCCGCGGTTAAGGTCACCAGTAACCATTGATATAAATCCATGTCAGGTGATATTGCTAACACTGCAAACATAATAGGTATATTATCAAAAATAGCAGAGAGGACACCCACTAGTATGTTTGCATTAGTTACACCTAAATCACCGTACATCCAGTTGGAGCCAATAGTTAGATATCCGAGAGCACCAAGTCCCCCTACGCACAAAATTATTCCGTAAAAAAACATTAGAGTATCCCACTCGGCCCTTTGAAGAGCTTTAAAAACATTAAATTCTGGTGGTCTTTGGGAGGTATCCCTATTATCTGGCATGGTGTCTTCTAGCATGGACGATTCACCTATATCATCTGCACTTGGATCTGGAAAAAAGTTATCTCGATTTTTGAGAAAATAACCATACATTTTTAGTACCCCCAATCCTGTCATCATTCCGATTACTGGAGGTAAGTGCAAGAACTGGTGAAAAGATACTGCTAAAATGATAGTAACAATAAATAATCCAACGATTGTCCAGGCACCTGGCAATATTTTTGGTTTTTCGTCCAGTGGATCCGGTGTGCCTTCTGGTACAGCAAAATGCATAATAACAGCTGGCACCAGCCAGTTTACCACGGAAGGTACAAATAAGGCAAAAAATTGCAAAAATTCAACATGCCCTTTCTGCCAGACCATCAAAGTTGTAATATCTCCAAAGGGGCTAAACGCACCGCCCGCGTTTGCAGCAACAACAATATTTATACAACCTATTACTACAAATGCCCTTTTATCCGCAGCAACTGCCATAACTACGGTTGCCATTAGCAGAGCGGTAGTTAAATTATCTGCTATTGGCGACAAGAAAAATGAAATAATGCCTGTTATCCAAAAAATCTTTTTATAGGAAAAACCTTGGGAAACCAGCCAACCGCGGAGCGCGTCAAATACTCCGCGTTCATCCATACTGTTAATATAAGTCATAGCCGCAAGTAAAAATAGAAAAAGCTCGGCAAATTCTAGTAGATTATGTTTTACAGTGTTATGAGCAAGTTCGGTATCTCCTTGACTGGATAAACTCAATGAAACAATTATCCATATTAATCCAGCTGCAACCATTACAGGTTTAGATTTTCTCAGATGTATATTTTCTTCAAAAATTACTAAAACATATGCACATGCAAAAATAAAAATACATAAATAGCCCATCCAAGTATTGCTGAGATCGGTAGATAACCCATAATTAAAAACAGTTGGTTTTATGCCAGTGGATGCGGCGAAAACAATAGGACTTAAAGACAGGGTAAATAAAAACCCTAAGAATGTCGCGATCAACAATTTGAAAGCAACTTGATTATTATTTGTTTTCATTCTGTCTCTCCCCTTTGACTGCTGCAATATCTGTTTATCTCGATCCCAATTTTAAATTAACCGTGTCTCCACCAAGCCATAAGTTTGGCGTAAACTCCAACTATAAATCCTGTTGAGATTAAAACAATGCTCAATATAGAAAACGGTTTTACTATTAATAGAGAAATTGTTGATAAAGGTGTTTTATTATTAATCCAGCCATTCTCAATTATTGGCTTGTAGACCACTTCCCATAATTGCCATAAGAAAATAGTAATCCCAACACTTACAAGTAAAATAGCCAATATTTTGAGAAATTTCCATTTCTTACCTGTTTGTTCTATTAGGAAAATATTTTCCTGGTGAGATTTATTTTGTTGATTAATTATGCTTGACTGAGTGTTCATTCCATCTCTCCTTCTGATTGATGGTTAAACGAAAAAATACTTAATTGTTTATTTTTTTCATAGCTTTATCACATATACTTCTTATATTTAGTGAGGTTCTTATTAATAAAAAATTAATTATGACACAAATCTTTTATAAGCCAAATACTTCGGATATTAATTGATAAGATTTTTTCCTAGATTCTATGTCGGGGGACATCGTCAATAATGTCACTTCATTAACACCATATTCTTCTGCCATTTTTTCAATTAAGTTTTTACACTGCTTAGGAGTACCAAAAAGACTCCTAGACCGGTTTTTTTCTATTATCTTCAGATCAAGGTCACTATATTGATAATCTCGTACCTGCTTTAACGTTGGAAAAGGCAAGAAATGGCCCTTATCGCGCATCAACAGGGATAGATCCCTGCATTCCGAAAGTTGCTTGGCTTCCTTTTCGTTTTCTCCGCATATCATAAATATACCTATACTTGCGTCTGGCTCTCCATAAAAACTGGATTTCTGAAATAATTTTTTATATTGAGAGATGACACTGTGGCCACCTGTTGGTGCAATAAATTGGGCGAAAGAGAAGGCTAAACCAAATTGTGCTGCCATGATTGCACTTTGATCGCTTGAGCCAAGCATCCAAAGTTGCGGTAAGGTCTCCGTTTGTGGGCTCATTTTTATTTTATTAAATAGTTCCGTAGGGTGCTCTCCATTTGTTAAAAATGCCATTAAATCAGCA
>PTLG01000051.1 GCA_002937995.1 Alphaproteobacteria bacterium MarineAlpha3_Bin7
CGATTGAATAGTCATTCAGTATGGAATTTAATAAATACTCCAGATATGCAATGCCTCTTAGCATATCAGGTGGGTTCGCCTTAGTTTTCTCTATGTTCTCGGTTAGATGCCATTTGACCATGGTTTGCGCATGGGATTGTTTGATTGAGAGAGGGTCAAACATATCATCGGGTAATTTATTATCTGCTATTGTTTCTGTTGGACCTAAAGCGTGGTGTTCAACTAAATTACAACCCGTAATAAGTATCAAAATGCTGCAGATAATAGAGTATCTTATAATAGATTTCATCTGTATTATTATTTATCAATATGATTAAAACACAAGAAATTTTAGAAAAAGAGTTTTATGGTTACCCAGATTTTAAGAAGTATAAAGACAGTTTTTGATATTAGGGAGTTGGTATGGAAGTAATTGATATTCACACTCATATGATGGGGGCAACTTGGGTTAATGCCATTACTAGTCATAAAAACTATGGTTCAGCTGAATTTAACGGTAAGAAAATGATCGCACTTGCTGGTCAGCCTTACATTCCCATAGAAGACGAGATGCTTGATTATGAGAAACGGATAAGAGATATGAATGTTGCGGGGGTAGATTTGGCAATTGTTTCGCTAACAACCCCAAGTGTCTATTGGGCAGATAAGGAGCTGGCTGTAAAATTATCAGTATCTATTAACGATGAGATGGCTGAACAGCAAAGAATATATCCGGATAGATTGAGGTTTTTTGCGACTTTACCCTGGCAATTCCCAGACGAAGCCATTCTTGAATTGGAGAGAGCCCTTATGGCTGGCGCTGTTGGTGTTTTTGTAGGTGCAAATATAGAGGGCGCTTCACTTACAGATTCACTATTTGAATCTGTTTGGAGGCGGATAAATGAAAAATCATTACCTGTATTGGTCCATCCCGGCCCATTACCTGTAGCGGAACAGATGAATTTAAGCCAATATAACTTAATGCAGTCTGTGGGCTTTATGAGTGATACAACCATCTCTATCACAAGAATGATTTTCGACGGATTTTTTGATAAATATCAAGGCCTTAAGATAATAGTTTCACATGTTGGTGGAACTTTGCCGTATATTGTAGGAAGGCTTGACGCCTGTTATGAATTTATGGCCCCTTGCAGAGAAAATATTAATCAAAAACCCAGTGAATACTTAAGAATGATTTATTACGATTCATTAGGTTTTACTACTGAAGCTATTAAGATGTGCCTAGATGTTGGCGGTAGTGATCACCTAATGTTTGGAAGTGATTATCCTCATCTGATAGGGCAAATGGATTTAGCAAAGGAAAGAGTTAATGCTTTACCAGTAAAACACCATGACTTAATATTTAATAAATCAGCACGTGCTATTTTCTCTCTATAAAATTTATTGTTATCAATTTTTTATTATGAAATATTAATCTAACTAAGGGACATAATAAAATTCAGGCGGCCAAGTGGGAGCTAGGGTATGTTTCTATTGGTTTTTTAGGGATAATCAAATATGGAACATATTATTGAGTACTATCTTGTGGGGGCTGGTGAAAATCTCAGAGGATTTATATTTGGGTTCGTTCATGTGGCGGTTATGTTGGTCGGTTATTACTCAGGATGGAGTATCAACCGTTTATTAAAACTTGCTTCAAACGGCTACATAGCAGGCATTTTTGGTGCAGCTTTGGCCCATGTATTTGCTGATTTATTAGCAAGTATAATTGATCCGCACGTAAGAAGTATGGTTGTTGGAATTGTTATAGGAGGCCTTGTTCCACTAATTTTTGTTCCCATCTTGGAGAAGTGGGTGGTAAAAAGTAAACACCATATTGTAGTGGGTGATCATGAGGATGTTTCAAAGGATCTAAAGTCCCATTAATTTTCAATAATAATTGGTTTGGGATATGATTAGTGAGGATAAAATTAGAAAAATATGGTATCAAGGTTTTACCGATCCTAAGATACACAGTGTTTATATCAATAAATTGCAGGCGCATTTAGATAAAATTTCGGGGAAGAATACTTCAATAACTTTTTTTGGTATTTCCCCGCCCGCTTCGCATTTGCACCCAGTTGAGGAACTGAGATGTAGTCTGATTGCTATGAAAAATGCTCTGAGAGCCGAAGAGGAGGGGTATGACGCGTTTGTTATGGGACACTTCCAAGAGGCCGGAATCCATGAGATAAAGTCCATGGTTAATATACCTGTTCTATCCCTTGGTGAAGCGACACTGCTACATAGCTGTACTCTTGGTAAAAAAATTGGGTTGGTAACAATAGATCCTATATTTATCCCGTGGCACGAGGAACAAATACAAAAGGCTGGCTTAGAGAAACGGGTTATTGGTGTAGAGGCCATGGATACTAGCCCTGCTTTTTATATGGAGGCATTCTCTAATAGAGAATCCTGCCAAATAGTTGTTGATCAGTTTAAAACTCGTGCTCAAATATTACTAGATAAAGGCGCAGATGTTTTGGTGCCGGCAGGGGGGCTACCAATGCTGCTCTTAGCAGAAAATGGCCTTGCTGTTTTTGAGGATGCTCCAGTGATAAATGGAATTAATGTATTAGTTAAGCTAATAGAGGCAGCAATATTTTTATATGAAATAGATGGTTTGGGGGTAAGCAGAAAATCTAGTTATAAGCTGCCAAGTGAATCGGCATTAAAAGAATTTAAGAGTATTTTGTAAGTTTTATAGCTAGTGAACAATGAATTTTTCCTTCTTTCTTGAGATATACTCACCTACACAAATTATTCAGCCAATATTAAATTTTCTAATTAGTCAGTTTGAGGATAATTTTTCTAAAATAGTTGAAACTGGAGGTGTTCATCTTTATATACCCCATGAACAAAATAATATTGTTTCAAAGGATAGAAACCCACCAAAGGTTGTTTTTGAAATTAATTCGGAGGATATAAAGCAATTATGGGGCTGTCTATCTTCGGTCCTCAATCAAGAGTCGGTAATTACTGGCAAAGGAATAACATTAAAAGCTGAGTTATTTGAAAGACAAAGTTTTCCTATTCAAGGTATTTGCATCTCGTCTGATAAACAGGCCTCACTCTCGTTCTCTGTAAGGTACTATCCGCCAGTTAGGGATATTGGTAGATTTGTTAATTATTATGTTGCCAACCATCCTTCAATACTTGCTAAGTTGCCAAACATTAAAAATATATTTTGCTATTATCCAAAAACCTGGAAGGATCCCTGGGAAATTAAAAATACTAATTGTTTCCTGGGAAACGAAGTTATTTTTGACAATATGCAGGACTTGGTATTGGCGAATAATTCTGAAGTGCGTCAGGAGCTGAGACAGGATATATTAAATAGTCCGGTAAAACCTGGCCCAAGTACGCATTTTGCTTATCACAGAATTGAAGTTCATAAATATTTAGAAGGGGATTTTGATGAAACTATATGGGAGAAATACCTCCATTAATGTGCAAAAGGCCGCTTGGGTAATGGGAGAGGCAGAGCTAAACTGGGAGTGGGTTGATAAGGAAGGTGGTGTAGGGACAATAGACTCGCCGCAATATAGAAAAATTAACCCCGCTGCAAAAATTCCAACTCTAGATGATAGTGGTTTATTAGTTCGGCAATCCAACACTATAGTCAGGTATGTGGCCAGAAAGTATGCCCCTCAACTTATTCCAAGGGATTATCCAGCCTGGGTTGAAGCTGAAAGATGGATGGAGTGGCAGAACTCTGATAATAGGGCGCCTCTTACGAAAGTTTTTTGGACACTCATCAGAACTCCTGAAGATAAAAGAGATATGGAAGAATTATCAACTGTCATCAATGTCTTAAATGATGATTTTACTATTTTGGATGAATATCTTGGTGATAGAAAATACATTGCTGGCGACGAGTTTTCGATAGGAGACATTCCACCAGGAGCTGCAGCATATCGATATTTATCACTTCCAATAGAAAGACCAGTTCTTACTAATCTTCAAAATTGGTACCAGAAGTTAGTCGAAAGGCCCAAGTTTAAGGAGTTGGTAATGATACCATTGGCTTAAAGCATTTTTTCTAATTTTATCTGATGATGTAAATTGGGTTGAATATAAGAATATTAATGGGAACTCAGGAGTCTTTTGACTCTTGGCCATGCCTCGGTGCCTTTTTCTGACATAAGTTTTAGGTATTTATCGTTTAGCCACTTTCCGATGCCTTCTCTATAGCTTTCTAATTGTGTGACCCGTTGGTACCAGTTCATTAAATGAGGTTGTTTTTCTAGCATACCTAATAAATTAAGGTGATCGAAGCGCGTTAAATATGGCATATATGCGATATCAGCCAGAGAATAAACATTGCCAGCAATCCATTTATTGTCTTGAAGGTTGGTCTCCATATCTAAAAATAGTTTTTCAAACCTCTGAATGGCCGGCAAGAAGTGTTTTGATTCAACACCATTTTTCGTCAGGTCCCATATTCTCTCCCTCCGCGAGGGATCAGGTATACCTTCAAAGTATTTTTGCAGTTCCTCATCAGATTTTCCTTCGATATGTTGGTAACGAAAAGCAAGAGCGTTGCTTATCGAGGCCAAACTTAGGTGAATCCCCTCATCGAGTTGTTTCATCCATAACCTGGTTAATGCTCTGGAATAGGGGTCCACTGATTTTAGAGGAGGGGTTGGATATTTCTCATCTAAATATTCCATAATCACCGTAGATTCTATTATTATTTCATTGTTATCAGTAATTAGGGTAGGTACAACCCCATTTGGATTTAACTTTTTATACTCACTCGTTCTCGATTCTCCATCTCTTAAGCTAAGGTGGTGGCCTTCCCACTCTAAACCTTTCTCCGCGAGCACAATTCTAACTTTTTGCGCACAACTAGACATATCGTTATGATAAAGCTGAATCATTGTCATTTAACCTCAACTAAAACCCATTGGTATCGGCCATCTCATAATACTAGGGTTTCAAAACTATACGGCCGGTTACATTTCCATCTCTTAGGTCGTCTAATGCTGAATTCGCCTGTTCCAGTGGTCGAGACTCAATTGGTATTGGCAGTATTGCGCCTTCTTTAGCTAATGCAAGTAATTCCTTAGCTTCATCAAGAGTGCCAGTAATTGAGCCAACTATAGAGTGCCCTTGAAGGGTTAAGAGAGGTAGTTGGACTTCGATGCTCCCACCTAAAAGGCCAACTAATATTAGCTTTCCACCATTTTGAAGAACTTTACGTGAAAAGTTCGCAGACTGCGCCGAACCAACAAAGTCAATGGCAGCATACACCCCTCCATTGGTAGATTTCTTTATAGCGCGGTCTATATTTTCAATATAGGGGTCATAAACTTCTTTAGCCCCTAATTTAATAGCGGCTTCTCGTTTTTCTTCTGAAATATCCGCAACAATTATCGACTCGCCGTGTAATGCTCGAGCTATTTGAAGCCCCATTATACCCACACCACCAAGTCCGATAATAAGTATTTTTTCTCCATCTGGTATCTTCCCAACTTTTTTCAAAGCACTGTAAGCAGTCAAACCGGAACACATATAAATTCCCGCAAGTTCATTGGGGATGGTATCAGCATCTAATATATATTTAGGGTGAGGTACTAGCACAAATTCCGAAAAACCCCCATCTACTGCTGTGCCAAGACTTAGATTTCTTGGGCACTGGTTTTCAACTCCACGATCGCAATGTTGGCATTTTCCGCAGCCAATCCATGGAAAAACAACACATTCTTGTCCAATGTCAATTTCATTCACATCTGGCCCGATAGAGTGAACAATTCCCTGTATCTCGTGGCCTAGCGTAAATGGCAAAACTCGTCTCCCGGTGGTATCCAGCTTTCTATCATTTCCAAGTTCAAAAAAACCATCTTGGAGATGCAAGTCGCTATGGCATACTCCACAAGAATTAACTGATACGAGGACCTGAGTTCCTGACGGCACTGGTCTCTCGGTTTTAGTCGAGGACAAAGGTTTACCGTAATCTATAATTTGTTGACTTTTCATCAGGTTCTCCTAGCCCTCTTTATATATGATTGGGGTTTAAAGTGCTTATTGAAAGTCATTAAATTTGTTAAACACGTTACTGCTCTGGTAAATTTAAGGACTTTATGTCCAGTCGCGCAATAATATTTCCAAAAAATGATTCTATTACAAGTTTAACTGGGCCAATAAGGTTAGGAGAAATATTCCCTACATAAGCTCTCACGCGATATGGATTTTTCTCTTTAATTCTTTCTTCTTCACTTGGACTCCTTCTCTTATGTCCTCCCAGGGGTTTAGCAGTTACACCGCAAATCCAGACGGGCCCGCCAAAAGACCAGTTTCTATCGGCCACGAGTTCTTCTTTTCCAAGGTCATGAAGTGTTATATCTGAGCGCCTTCTGCCGTCAAAAATTCTGTAGGTTCCAGAGCATCTATCATTTAGTTTTATTGTTTTTAGACTATTCATAATTCCGCTAATAGGGTCAAAGGTATTTTTCAAACTATTTTGTGAGATAGGATGAACCTTTTCTAGATTTAATTTTGGATTAAGAAAAGTAATCGGAGCGCTATTAGTCACACTCCAAAGAGTTTCAGCGGACTGCTGTTTATCATTCCTTATTCCACTTATACGAAGAAAATCAGGCGTGAAAACTCCTCCAATTAGTCTACCTCCTGCATTTACAGATCCAGAGTACCGGTATAACAGTCTTACGGCACTGCTAGATTTAGCTAAGCCGTATAACTTGTATGAGTCGGTGGAGAGTTCAATTTTTGCCGAGGCATCTCCAATATAAACCTCTCCCCATTGAACACGGTATTTTATCTCAATAGGATTTGAGTGGGCTGATGAAAGGTTTAATATACCGGCAAGGTAGATCAAAACAGAAAAAGTTTTATAATATGTTCGCATTAGCCTCGCGTATGAGGAATTATAAGCCCAGTATAATTACAGTTAAAACTAACTTTTTTTGATACATGTGTAGCTGTGCTCACCGAGCTTTTCTATCCCCATAGTAATTTTATCCCCGACCTTTAGATAAATTGGTTTTGGTTTCTGCCCGAGGCCGACACCCTGTGGGGTTCCTGTAAATATTATGTCACCAGGGTATAAGGTTATCATTTTACTCATAAATGAAACCAAGGTTGCACAGTTATAAATCATATCTGAGGTGTTGTTATCCTGAAAACGCTTTCCATTAACATCAAGCCACATATGAAGTTTTTGGGGGTTGCCAACCTCATCGGGGGTTACGAGCCAGGGGCCGATTGGACCAAATGTATCAGGACTTTTACCATTGATCCACTGCGTAAAGGGACCACGCTCTAATAGCCACTCTCTCTCAGAAATATCATTGCCAGCAAAGTAACCTCCCACATATTTTAACGCATTTTTCTTACTAACATGACTAGCCTTGCGGGCTATAACTAAACATAGTTCTATTTCCCAATCAGTTTTTTTTGAGCCTTTTGGGATAACAATATTGTCCCGGTGTCCAGTTAGGGGGCATGCCTTGGTAAAAACCAAGGGTTCCGGTGGGATAGGTCTTTTTGCCTCAGCCGCGTGTTCTTTATAGTTTAAAGCTATAGCAAATGTTCTTCTTTCGACAACTGGAGGTCCAAGTCTTGGTCTCCCTTTTACAAGAGGAAGGCGCTTAGGGTCCCGTTTCTTTATAGGTGCAAGGCCTTTGGGGGTGAGGGTTTCTCCCCCAATATCATCTACAACCCGCGAAAGATCACGAATATTTCCATTTTGATCTATTAGACCTGGCTTTTCTTTTCCTTTAGGGCCGTAGCGAACTAATTTCATTTCCGTCCTCCAAAAAGTATTAATTGCTTATGTATCAATTTTAAGTATTAACATCCAAGATGGTTTGTAAACTCCCCAAAGCATATTTAAAAGCACTTCTTAGTCCAATAGTAGACCAACAGGGAGATAAATTACTATCGTACATTTTCTAACAAAATAAACTCTGTTTATTCCGATAAAGTTTCACAAGTCTCAGCCTGAGTAAGGACCTGGAGTTGCTCAAATGTAGCCGGAAACACGCAGTGAGGGTGTCCAGCAGCTGACCAAATTAGATCAAATCGTTTTAGTTGTTCGTCAATGAAGATAGGTAGTTGAGTAGGAAGTGCTATCGGGGATACACCACCAATGGAATAGCCCGTCAACAATTTTACTTCATCAGCGTTAGGCCGTATGCATTTCCCATCAATTTTTAATGCCAATAACAAACCTTTTGTGTTGCACCTTTTATCGCCTGAGACCAAAGCTATTACTGGAGTTTCTTTTTCATTTTTTACTACCTTAAATAACAGTGTTTTTACTATAGCCCCTGTTTCAACAGACAGTGCTGATGCTGCTTCTTCTGCGCTTCCGGCAATTTTTTCTAGCTCTTTTACTTCGCTAGTATGACCCATTTCTGACAACGACTTAATAACTCGTTGAACGGAGGGGTGGCGTTTGTAGCTTGTATTAATAGCCTACCTCATATTCCATTGCATATTGTATTACTATGCCAACTATTAGGCCATACAATGTGTGCAAAATTAATGGAGGTATAATTGTTTTTGACCCTAGTGGTGCGTTTTTTCCAAAAAAACCAAACCCAAAGCAGGGATATTGCAAAAACCAGGTTAAGCTTACTGAAAAGAAGCCAAAAACAATACCACCAAATATATGATTTTCTGGGTGAGTTAATCCTGTTAGTAGAAAGAATAGAGGATATAGCAACGCAACGCAGCCGCCTCCAATTAAATAATGAAAATAGCTCCCTATTTTTTTCTCATAATTAGTCTCTTCTATTTGAAGTTCTCTGTGTCCATCAATTACCCAGTTAAAATTTTTAAAACCTAAAACCCAACGCCCTAAAAGCCCACCTAATGCATCATTAACTCCATTGATGGCAAAACGCCGAGCACCTCGATCCATCACGAATGTTCCAGCTATTCCACCAATGAACGCAACTAAAAAAAAATACATATTGGATTAGGTACCGAACATTGTATCTGGTAAAAAAGTGGCTATTTGTGGGAAAGCAACTAATATAGCCAGGCAGATACCCATTGCTAACCAAAAGGGCCAAATGCCTCGAAAAATTGTTCCCATAGGTACGTCCTGAGCCACACTTTTTACAACAAATACATTAACACCCACAGGGGGGCTTATCAGACCCATTTCAAGAACAATAACGACAGCAATGCCAAACCAAATTGGGCTTAAGCCCAGTTGAGTAATCACCTCAAAGGTAATAGGCAGGGTGAGTACAAGCATAGCTAACCCCTCGAGAAAGGTACCTAAAACAATATAGACGGCTAAAATCAGAAGAATAACACCCATTTTACCAACATCTAGGTCTACCAAGAAGGATACCATATCCGCTGGGATATGCGTTAATGCCATAAATGGTATAAATACATGGGCACCAATTAATATCATAAAAACTGTCGCCGTAGTTTGGAGTGTTTGAAGAATAACAAACGTCATTTTTTCTCTATCCAATGATTTGCGATAAAGGGCAACACAGAATGCCAGAAAGGCGCCAACCCCAGCGGCTTCAACAGGTGTAAAGATACCCATATAAATACCGCCAATAGTTGCAACAACTATTACAACCATAGCGAGAGCCCCGCGTAGTGATTTTATTTTTTCTAAAAGACTACTCTCTGGTCCAACAGGTCCAATTTCAGGCTTGATTTTGGTGACTATGGCGATCGCAAGAAGAAAAAGGCATGTCAACAGTATGCCGGGAATAATTCCAGCCATAAAAAGTCTTCCGATAGATTGTTCTGTCAGAATAGCGTAAATGATAAGTCCAGTAGACGGTGGTATTAAGATACCTAATGTGCCTCCAGCGGCTACCGCACCAGTAGCTAAACTATCGCCATATTTGAAACGTTTCATCTCAGGGAGTGCAACACGTCCCATGGTTACGGCAGAAGCTATTGATGAGCCGCTCAAGGCAGCAAAACCAGCACAGCCTGCTATGGTTGCACTTGCCAGTCCACCTCGCCAATGGCCCACCCAGGAATATGCAGCATTGAACAAGTCACGGCTCATCCCAGATACACCAGCTAAATTTCCCATTAAAACAAACAGAGGTATAACAGTCAGCGTCAGGGTTACGGAAATTTCAAAACTTTCAGTCCCTAAAGCTGTAAGCGCAGCTGTATATCCGTTTATTGCTGCGGTACCAAAAAAACCAACCACCAGCATAGCCATTGCAACTGGCACTCTAAGAAAAAGTAGACCAAAAAGAGCAAAAAGCCCAATAAAACCAATAGCCGTTACTGACACTTAATTATCTCCATTTTAATACGTTATTTTACCCAGCCTTACTTGGTTATGCTGTGCCCACGGATTAGTGCTACCATTTCAAAAAATAAAACAATTCCATATAGGGCCATCCCAAAAGCTAGAAGCCAAAAAAATGGCTGTAGAGTAATTTCCAATGACCTCGTAGTTTCTCCATATTCCTGAGCATTTAAGCCACTTTCAATCAATACCCAGACCAAAATGACCATCATTACAAATCCTAATAGTTTTACGAAAATATCAGTCCATCTGGTAAACTGGTTTCCAGAGACAATTGTAAGTATCTCGACAACTACCTGGCCACCTTTTCGCGCGCTGTAGGCGATAGAAAAGGCCACTGTAGCCAACAAAAACATTTCATTAAAATCATCAGCCCCAAAAATAGGTGAGTTAAATATATAACGGAAAATTACAGCGGTAACGATAGTTAGTGTCAGACCAACGAGGGCTATACCGCCAGCAAACAACGTGATGGGATGGATAAAGCGGTCTAAAAAATTTAACGCTACATCCACCCCATTATCTTTATTTGACATTTTATTTGGCCAGTTTATCTACCCGTGCAGCTATCGCCTAGCGGCATTATAAATTTCTCGAGCTGGTATTCCAGCTTTCTCTCTTTTGGCAAGAAATTGATCAACTGACTTTGCTGTTGCAGTGTTAAACTCTGCTGCTGCTGCACCATTAAGTTGGATAAATTTAACTCCTTTCTGCTCATTCTTTGCAGTAGCCAATTGTCCAGCGTCAACGGTCCCCCAAAAATTTGCTGCAAAATCACTATAAGCTGCACCTGAATATTTGTTAATAGCTGCCTTATGTGCGGATGAGAGCCCATCAAATACTTTTTTATTCATAAATAGATAGGTTAGTGATGTAGGACTCTCCATCCCGGCAGTAACATATTCGCCAGGTTCAGACAGACGCCAAGGTTTATAGAGAGCACCCGGCGAAATATATACGCCATCGAGTACACCCGTTTGAAGGGAGTTATAAATTTTTGACACTGGCATAAAAACTGCAGCCGCGCCCCAACCATTTACTTGTGGTATGTTGCTTGGCGAAGGTGCTCTAATTTTTAGTCCCTTAACGTCGCCCACTTTTGAAACTGGTTTCTTTCTTGTAATCAGCACTGCAGGCCAATTTGAAAATACAGCCAAAACCTTTACTTTGGTGTACTCAGAAGTAAGATATTTATTATAAACTCTCCAAAATTTCTTTGTCACCTCTTGCGATGAATTACCTACACCAGGTTGGGCGACAATCATTGAACGTGGAAAAAGTTTTGGTGTGTAACCGTGGACGCCAAAGGTTATTTCGGCTACATTTTCGATTACCCGTTTATATTGAGCTTTGGGTCCTTTGCCAAGTTGACCTCCTGGATATAGTTTGAGTGTTAGCGAACCACCAGTTTCTTTAGCAAGATTTTTTGCTAAATGTGGCACGACACCCCGATTTACTGGATGTTTAGCACCCATGAATGTTGCCACTTTAAGTTCTTTAGCGATTGCTGAACCTTGTTTCATATCGAATACAAATAGGTGCGCAAAGATGGCTGCAAACACAGCAACAAGTATTAGCCTATTTTTAGTCATTTGATCCCCCCTGTTTAATGTCTTCCCTGTTAAGAGTCTATTATAATTATTAATATTAATCAATCACGTCACCCTGTGACTAATCACGCTATTTTTTTATAACAGGAATGACTCCGAGTTTCGTTTTATTAATTATTTACAAGGAGGTTTAGGTCTAACCAGACTGATATTCCTATGGTACGATCTAGAAAACATAGAGAACCAAATTTAAGGCTATTATCGAAAAGAAATTCCTCCGTTTACTGCTATGGTTTGTCCAGTAATAAAATCACTATCCTCAGAGGCCAGAAACGATATGGCTCCGACTAAGTCATCGGGTATTTCCTGCCTGGGTATACATTGTGCTGATATAACTTTTTTAGCCAATTCTTTTCGCTCTTCTCCGCGTTCAACCTCTGTTTCTGTTAGGCCCGGTTGGATAGCATTTACAGTTATATTATTAGGGCCCACTTCACGTGCCAACGCTCTAGTCATTGAAACTATTGCACCCTTTGTTGTTACATAATGAAGAAACCCTGGATTGCCATTTAGAGCAGTGTCAGAGGACATATTGATAATTCGTCCCCAAGAAGTTTTTCGCATTACTTCAATAACAGCCTTAGTCACTATGAAGGAACCAGTAACATTGACCCTCATAGCTAACTCAAATTCATCAACAGTAATTTCCTCAAATGGCCCTCGTTTTAGTGTACCTAACAGAGCTGCGTTATTAACTAAGATATCAATACGACCACATGCGGCGCAGACTTCTTCAACCATTTGCTTAACCGAAAATTCATCTGTGACATCAGTTTTTATTGCATAGGCCTTATAGCCATTAGAAATGATTTCTTCTTTAACTTTCAATGCATTTTCTTGGTCTATTTCTGCTATAATTACGGTCTTTCCATCTTCAGCCAGCCGTTTTGCGAAGGCCCTACCGAGCCCTCGTCCTCCTCCGGTAATAATAGCAACTCTCTGACTCATAAATTTTACTCCGTAAGTAGCTAGTACTGAGATTAGAGTTTTACAGGGGTTCCATTTTTACAAGAGTTATCAGCAGCCATCGTAAGTGCCAAAACATTTCTAGCATGATCTGCTGTTGCTAAACCCACCCCACCTTGTTGCAAAATTTGTTTGATAAATGCATCTGTCTCTTCCTTCATTGGGCCAAAAAATTCTCCTAGTGCAAAATCTCCAGGCATAGCTGAACCAAGGAACGCCACGTTGACTTCATGTTCCGGTGTATAGGGGCAAGGTATTGGGTTTTCGGGAGCCATTACTACATCCCTATGAGAATCATCAATATTTAAAGACCCCCCAGTCCCTTGAAGATCGACTTCCATAGTTGCTGTGTAGGCTGGCCAGTGATGCGGCGGCAGCCAACTTGTTCCCAAGGTAGCCACGCTGCCGTCGTCAAATGTAACAATCATCCATTGAAAATCATCTCTATCATATTTTTTAAATACCCGACTGGCCGATTTTGCATACACCTCAACAGGTTTTTTCCCTTCCATGTACCAAAGTATAAGGTCCACCATGTAGGTAAGTGTATTAATTGACGGTGTAGTATTCGGGGAGCGGCTAGCTACTGCTTCTCCTACAGCTCTCGTAACATAAATTTTACCCATTGCCATAACAAGGTCGCCAAGATTGCCAGCGTCGACGGCTTCCTTAGCTAGAAGGTATCTGCGCCTAAATCTTTGCGTATAGCCTACGTATACGTTGGCACTTGTTTTGCTTGATATTGCCAGGATATCGTCGGCCTCGTCTAGATTTAAAACAAAGGGTTTTTCAATTAGGACTGCTTTACCTAATTCCACTGCTAATTTAGCTGGACCGTAATGAGACTCTTCATCTGTAGAAACTATTACCGCCTGTATTTTTTCATCTTTTATAGCTTCTTCGTAATTGGTGGTAGCAAAAGTTGCATTGACCTTGTTTGAGAGAGTATCAAGCTTTGTTTTATCAATATCACAAACGGACAAGTGATCAATTTGAGGAATTTGAGAACATGATTGAGCTCTCAAAGTGCCTATACCACCAGCTCCTATTACGGCTACCCCTATATTTCCCATTATTGTTCTCCCTAAACTTTTTATAAAAATAATTTAATTGAAGCTTAGGCTAGCAAATTAATTAGCACTCTGCATGAAAATAAATAGGGGTTTTTCCTTCATGCCACGGATCATACTTAGTCATTATTGATAAAAACAAGTCTGAGGCCAACAATTTATCCAACCATTTGTGAGCAAGCGGGTAGGGGGTATTATAGAACCATTCTTCATCAGTATTCGCGAACTGTCTTATGAATGGAACTATCGCATAATCAGCTAAAGAGTCCGTATCTCCCATAAGGTATGTATGGTCGTGCAGTCGATTATTTAAATCTTTTATAAAAGTTTCACAGATATCACGATGAATGGCAGTGTCTTCCACGTTAAATCTCGGCCCATATTTATATCGATCTAGGTTGTGTTTAAATTCTGAGTCACAATTGTTGATTAAAGATAGGGTATGCTCCATGGTTATCGTGTCCTTGGGTAGCCAATTACCGGGGTCGTGTTTCTTTAAAGCCCAAACCATAATATCGAGGCTTTCATCAATAATCTTTTTTGGCTCAAGTTGAAGGACAGGAACAGTACCTTTCTTGGAAATTTTTATTAGCTGT
>PTLG01000052.1 GCA_002937995.1 Alphaproteobacteria bacterium MarineAlpha3_Bin7
AGATGGCCCTTTGTTATATGATTGGATTAAGTAGGCATATTTTTTTTTCTGCAAGAGATCTGCGTGGCTCGAATTCGTGGATAAAGGATGGTGGGCAAGACCTGAGTTCAAAAACGATTGGTATAATTGGTGTGGGCTATGTGGGGAAGGAGTTAATAGGGCTATTGAGAGGTTTTGGATGTAAAATATTAGTAAATGATATAATTGATCAGAAAGATTACTATAAAGAAAACAAATTATTAGAAACCGATAAAGAAGAGATCTTTAAAACAGCTGATATAATTACAGTTCATACACCACTTGATTCTAGTACTGAGAAGATGTTTACCGAGAAGGTTTTTTCTTTGATGAAACAGGATTCTTTCTTAGTAAATGTAGCAAGAGGGGGAATAGTAGATCAATTAGCTCTTAAAAAAGCACTCATGGGAAATGATATTGCTGGAGCCGCAATAGACGTTTTTGAGATGGAGCCATGTGATGATTTTGAGTTTTTACAATTACCAAATTTATATTGTACTCCTCATACAGGGGGGTCTTCAGAACAATCAATGTTGGCAATGGGTCGCAGTGCAATAAATCACTTAAAAAAATATTTTGGACTTTAACCAAAAAAATCAATAGAGAACTGTCGGGATTAGCGGGAATAAAGTTAGATATGTCTGAACACTTAAACTACGAGTTGGCTATCGATACTTGGGGTGATGAAGAGAGAGAGGCGATAAAGGGTGTTATCGATTCTGGTCAGTTTACTATGGGCTCAAAGGTAACAGAATTTGAGTCTTATTTTGCAGAATATTTTGGAAGAAAACATGCCGTTATGGTTAATTCGGGTTCGTCGGCTAACTTAATCGGCGTCGCCAGTTTGTTTTTTCGCTCAGACAAGCCCTTAAAACGTGGTGATGAGGTTATAGTGCCTGCTATTTCTTGGAGTACTACTTATTCACCTCTACAACAATATGGGCTAAAGGTAAAATTTGTAGACGTAGAGCTTGAGTCGCTGAACATGGATGTTAGACAGCTGGATCAAGCTTTAAGCAATAAAACACGTATGATAATAGGTGTAAATATATTAGGTAATCCAGCAAAATTAGATGTAATTAAGGAATTTGCGAATAAAAATGACTTAATATTTTTCGAAGATAATTGTGAGTCTATGGATGCTGAGTTAAATGGGGTAAAAACAGGATCTTATGGGCATATAGGAACTTTTAGCACATTTTTTTCCCATCATATATCAACAGTTGAAGGTGGTATGTTTTGTACTGATTGTGATGAGTTGAATACAATCGCCCGTTCAATTCGTGCTCACGGTTGGACGCGCGACCTGCCAGAAAACAATTCATTAGTTTTACCTAAAAAAGATAGTTTTAATGAGGAATATCGATTTATTTTTCCTGGTTACAATGTTCGACCTCAGGAGTTAAACGCTGCCATTGGCATAGTTCAACTGAGGAAATTGCCCGATATGACAAAGGTTAGACGAAAAAACCATCAATATTTTCAAGATATCTTTTCGAATAGTGATCACTTTGTTATTCAAAAAGAAAATGGAATATCTTCAAGTTTTTCATTTTCTATGATTATAAGTCCCTCATCCAGCATAGATAGAAATAAACTTTTTAAAGTTTTTAATGAAGAGAGGATAAAATTTAGAATGATAACGGGAGGTTGTTTCCCCAGGCACGATGCTATTAGGTATTTTGATTATGAGATTGTCGGAAAGTTAGAAAACAGTAATTTAGCCCATGATAGGGGTTTTTTTGTGGGTAACCAGCCTTTCGATATACGAGACAAAATAGATAGATTGAGAAGTGTAATAAATAAATTGGTTCTATAGGTAGTTAGGTTATGAGATGGCAGTTAAATTAAAAATACTTGTTACTGGTGGCGCTGGATATCTTGGGTCAATTATTGTACCAGATCTATTGAGTGATGGTCACAAGGTTACTGTATTAGACAACTTTATGTTTGGTCAAAATAGTCTTGGTCATGTTTGTCACTATCAAGATTTGGAAATTATTAGAGGGGATGTTCGTGAAGTTAATATAATTTCAGAGATTATAAAAGATTTTGACTTGGTTATACCTTTGGCCGCACTTGTTGGTGCCCCATTATGCGATAACAACCCTAATGGGGCTAAAACAGTCAATTTTGAGGCAGTACAAATGCTAGTGGATAATCTGCATACTAGCCAAATTATTATATTGCCTACCACAAATTCTGGATATGGAGTTGGAGAAAAAAATGCCTATTGTACTGAAGAATCGGATTTAAATCCTATTACTTTATATGGTCGTACTAAAGTTGATGCGGAAAAGTCGGTTCTAAATCGTGAAAACTCGGTTAGTTTAAGATTGGCAACAGTATTTGGTATGGCACCGAGAATGAGATTGGATCTTCTAGTGAATGATTTTGTTTATCGGGCTGTAACAGACAGGACAGTTGTATTATTTGAAAGTCATTTTAAGCGAAATTATGTTCACATAAGAGATGTTTCTAGAGCTTTCAAACATGTAATTAAAGAGTTTGATAAGCTTAGGGGAAACGCATTTAATGTAGGTCTTTCCGACGCAAATTTATCCAAGACTGAGCTATGCGAACGCATAAAGTTTCAGATACCAAATTTTGTTTTTATAGATGCGCCTATTGGTTCAGACCCTGATAAGAGAGATTATATTATTTCTAACGAAAAATTTGAGAATACTGGTTATACAACTAAATTTTCTCTTGATGACGGAATTAGGGAACTTGTTACAGGTTACCAGATGATTCGAAACACTCGGTACGGTAATTTATAGTCTGGGTTATTAGCAAAGAGTAGTTGTAATGATTAGTGCTTGTCTATCAGATGTTGATGTAATTATCCTTGCTGGCGGGCTGGGGTCCAGATTGGCCCCTAGAATCGCTGGAAAGCCTAAAGTTCTTGCACCGGTAAATGGTAAACCATTTTTAGAATTTCTCTTTAGGTGGCTCTCGTCTCAGGGAGCAAAAAAAATCATTTTGTCTCTCGGATATTTAGCGGATCAGGTGATAGAGTATATTGAAAAAAATGAGAAGTATGACATGAAAATTGTTTATGCGGTAGAAGATAAGCAATTAGGCACCGCTGGTGCACTTTCATTTGTTTCAGAGTATATAGAGAATTACCCGGCTATCGTTATTAATGGTGATAGCTTTGTTAGCGCTGATTTTTGTAATTTAATTGAGTTTCATAAAACTAGTTCGGCGTTAGTTACAATATTAAGTGCCCTCGTTGGAGATGTTAAACGATTTGGTGAAATTAAGGTTAGTGGTAATGCCGACATAGTCTCTTTTCTTGAGAAAGGAAATAATTCTTCCTCAGGTTATATAAATGCTGGAATATATGTAATGAGTTATGAAGCATTAGATTTTGTTAAAACCTTTGATATTGGTTCACTAGAGATCGATGTATTTAGTCAGTTGAAATTAGGTGATTTGAAAGCATATCGAGGGAAGTTTGATTTTATCGATATTGGAACTCCACAGTCATATGAGAGATCGTCTGAGGTGCTTCGACCTTATTTTGATCGTTTGGGAATTATCTCATGATTATCAGTAGAACTCCCTTTAGAATGTCTCTATTTGGAGGGGGAACGGATTATCCTGATTGGTACTTGGAAAATGGTGGAATGGTACTTGGAGCTACAATAGACAAGTATTGCTATCTCAGCGTTCGTTATTTACCCCCATTTTTTGAACATAAACATCGAGTAGTATGGTCTGAAATAGAGCTGGTAAATAATATAGATGAGATAAGACACCCAGCGGTAAAAGCTATACTAGAGGAGATGAAATTCAGTCGTGGTTTGGAAATTAGCTACAATGCAGACTTGCCTGCTAGATCAGGACTAGGAAGTAGTTCTGCTTTTACGGTTGGCCTGATCAATGCTTTAACTGCTCTCAGGGGAAAGATGATATCAAAAAAGGCTTTAGCTCAAGATGCTATTAGAATTGAGCAAGAGGTAATAGGGGAGGCTGTGGGTAGTCAAGATCAGATCTGGGCTGCTTATGGTGGTTTGAATAAAATAGAATTTCAGAAAGATGGTAAGTTTTCAATTTCCCCAATAATAATGGGTGAGAAAAATTATTTGAGCTTGGAGAGTTCTTTAATGCTTTTTTTTACTGGATTCTCAAGGGCTGCTCCATTAATTGCTCAAAAGAAAATCGATAATTTTAAAAATAAAGAAGAAGAGCTTAAGATGCTCTCCACTTTAGCTTCAAGCGCGGCTTCTTCTTTACAAGATAAAAATTATGATATCAAAAAGATTGGAGAGCTTATCCATGAAGCCTGGATCTTGAAACGAGAATTAGCAGAAGGGGTCACAACTAAAGAAATTGACGAAATATATAAAGAAGGTCTGCGGGCAGGAGCTCTTGGAGGCAAAATACTTGGCGCAGGTGGGGGTGGATTTATACTTTTCGTCGTACCTCCTGAAAATCAGGCCAATTTGCAAAAGCGATTAAGTAAACTAGTACATGTTAAGTTTAATTTTGATTCTGTTGGAAGTAATATTGTAGTATTTGAGCCAGAAGATGAATAATGGTATTTTTTAATAATCCTAATTCAACTTTGCCAATAGCTTTAGTTGACGTTTAAGGGCTTTTTGTCAAATGATCCCTGTCAGTAATCCAGGTGCGCAGTATAGGAATTATGAGGGGGAAATTCAGTCCGCAATTGACCGTGTTTTGGGAAGCGGGTCATACATACTGGCCTCAGAGGTGAGCCAGTTTGAACTAGAATTTTCAAAATTTTTGGGTTCTAATTTTGGTATTGGGGTGGCTTCTGGAACAGATGCACTAAGGCTCTCCTTAAAAGCTTTAGATATTGGTCTAGGTAAAGAAGTTATTATTCCTGCGATGACCTCAGTTTCAACGGCGATGGCGATATTATCAGTTGGAGCAAGGCCAGTATTATCTGATGTATCTGATGAAACGTCTTTGATAACAGCTGAAAAAGCTGAGCCTATAATTAGTAAAAATACTGCTGCAATTATTCCTGTTCATCTGTATGGTCAAAGTTGCAACATGCATTCTTTCCAGGAATTATCGGAGATTAAGGGTTTAGAGTTGATTGAGGATTGTGCGCAGGCTCATGGGGCTCAATTCAAGGGGCAATCAGTTGGCACAATTGGTAAGGTTGGTTGTTTTAGTTTTTATCCCACAAAAAATCTGAGTGCTTTTGGGGATGGAGGGCTCATTACTACAAATTGTGAAAGTATCGCAGAAAAATTAAAAATGCTGCGACAGAATGGTTTTTCTAAGCCCCAGATAAGCGAAATTGAAGGGGTTTCTTCGCGACTTGATGAAATTCAAGCAGCAATACTAAGAGTGAAACTAAATTATTTGGAAAAAATGAATAAAATCAGAAATAAGATCGCAAGCGCCTATACCTCTGCTTTTTCAGATTTGCCGGTAATCTGCCCCGTTACACCTCATGATGGTAGTCATGTTTTTCATCAATATGTGATCAGAGTTCAAAGACGCGACGATTTTATTAGATTTTTGAGGGAAAAACATGTTGGAACTGCTATTCATTATCCACTTCCGATACATCGTCAACCATTTTGGAAAGCTAAAGGTTGGAATCAAGAGGGTTTACCTACAACTGATAAATTGTCATCACAAATAGTGTCATTACCTATAGATCCCTTCTTAAGTGATAAAGAACAAAATAAAGTTATAGACACAGTTAAAAAGTTTTTTGAGGAAAATTAATGTATTCCTTAAATGATCTATCTTTTGATGATTTTGTTACCATCGATGACCATAGAGGTAAAATAATTGTGGGTGAGGTGGATAAAGAAATAAGATTTAATCCCAAACGAATATTTTTTGTAAGACCTCATAGTGATAAACAAAAACGAGGGGGGCACGCTCATAGGATTAGTTGGCAAATGTTGATGGTGGTCAAGGGCACGTGTGTAATTACTGTAGATGATGGGGAAAATCGGCAAGATACCATCTTAAAAAGTAATAAAACAGCTTTGACGATACCTCCTGGTTTATGGTCTAGCCAACTCTATAAAACTAAAGATACCATACTAATGGTGGCTTCTGACATGATATATGATGAGGGTGACTACATAAGGGATTACCAAATTTTTAAACAATTCAGAAATATAGCGAATTGAAAAGGTTAGTATCTGAGGGCAGGTATTATGCTAATCAAGTTTTTCTAATAAAAAAGACCGGCCTTCGAGCTCTCCAAATTGAGTATTAACACTTTCAAAGGTAAAAAATTCTTGGCTTTTAGTGAATCCATTTTTTGTAAATTCTTGATAAAATTCCGTACGATTTATAAGCCAACTATTTATATTTTTTCCATATGCCACTTCCGCAACTTTTTGTGATATCTCTTCAGTTATCAAGTGAATTCTAGCGATAAATAAATAGTTTTTTGTTGCAGTACCAAGCTGGTAGAGCGTTTTTTGCCAATCATCACTATACTGTAATGAGCTACTCGCAAAGACTAAATCATATGTTTTGGAGACCGCCTCTTGATCATTTTTTATGAAACTTATTTCCTTATTATATTGCTTTCCATAATTTATAGTGTTGGGAAGTTCTTTGCATGTATATTCAATTTGTAAGTTGGGGAATAGACGTTTTGCGTACAGATAATAGTGACCAAAGGCACCACCCCAATCTAAAATGGAAATTTTATATTTTGTTGCAACCAAGCCAAGAACATAACCAAAAGTAATAAAGTTATGGTGATCAGCTTTTGTTTTTCCAAGGGGTAGGTGTGACTGCAGAGATCCTTTGATTTCTTTTATTTGCTCCACTCTTGATAACACGATAGATAAATCATCCCATCCTGACAGACCAGCTGAAGAGTTATTAGTCTTTGAGCTTTCATTCATTTCCTCGGATTCCAAACTTCTAGTCCCTTTTTTCAAATTAATTTTTGGAAACAATTGGTTTACTTGGGTTAAAATATTAGAGAGCGTGATGGCATATGGTTCAAATATGTTCTTGATAAAAATAGAGGAGGGAGCGCCCTGCCTCGTTGGTATAATGGTATCTACATGATTTTCATCATTTAACCAGAATTGTTGGAAATGGTAACAAACAAGTGGCACGTCATCGATCAAAATTTGTTCATTTTTGAGCGAAAAGTTAGAATAATTGCAACGCCATTCTCCAACATTAACCCCAGTATGATCAATTACTCCTACCTCAGGCATATGAGAGATTTGTTCAAGGTATTTTTGATCAGCAAACTTATCACCCTCTAATCTGTCATAACACCATTCAATACATTTTTCTCTATACCAATTTAGTGCATCTAATCCGCAAGTTGTATTTTTCCAAGTAATCCATCCAACATTGTATCTGCCGTAGCAAGTATTCTCTATTTTGTCTGGCCCAAAGTTGTGAGGAGAAAGTACAGCAGAGTATGTCTCTATTTCTTTAAATACTGGCTCTGGGTTGGAGAAGAAATATAGATCCGAGTCCAAGTACGTGAGCTGATTGATATCATCAAATTTTGAAAATATAAAACGAGGTAGACAGGGAGTTAAAGTAAAATAATATTCTATTTTGGTTCTACTATTTTTAATCTTAAAGAGAGATTTGTCATATTTTTCAATATCTTCAAGTTTTAATGGTACAATGCTTGCAGTTCCATATTGCAAAATTATTTGGTAACTTTCACTGTCTAGACATAGTGCAAAAAGTTTAAATGGCCCTGAATAAAGTTCGAGAGACGAAGATAAGGCTAAAGCCCTTACTACATAGTTTTTGTCAAAGTAAGTACAGTAATATCTCATAGATGGATCCAAGGCGAAGTAAACTAGTTAATACTGGTTGATCATTGGGCATATAGTCGAGTTTTTGATAAAGGGTGTTCAACTAACATCTTTTTTTGAATGCTATCAAACTTCCATTGTCCAAGGTTAATGTAGTCGTCGACACTCACGTATACGGCTTCAATATCAAATTTCAATAATCTAGGATCATTACCAGGTATTGGTAAATAAACTTTTTCTAGATTTAATGAAGTCTGCGCAAGTATTCTGCTAAAACTCGTGTTTCCAGGTAAAGCTAAAGCTTTTGCATTGAGTATCAAATTGATATCCTCTTCAATAGTCCCCGAATGGTATATAAAATCAATTCCGCTGCCAGAATTTTGTAACTTGGGGACTATTGGATTTTTATTATCTTCGCAAACGAGTAACACCCGCTTTACCCCCTGTATTTCAAGTACTCGCCTGAAATAACTATAAGGTGCTTGTACCATATTGTGGTGAGGGTTTTTCCTAAATATATCTCCGCCCCTAAAATGTATTACCATATCAAAATCCAGTTTTTTTTTCTTATAAGGTAAAAGAGGAAGAATGTTATTTTTTAAAATACCACTCCTTTTTTCCTCAATTTCCTCAATAGTTACAGCAAAATTTTCTAATTTATCATTCCAGAAATCAGATAAAATTTGGTGTTTGCAACTTCTCCCGCCCGAAAAATCAAAATAGGAAGAAGTTATCATTTTATGACGAGGGAAGGATAAAGTTGACCTTGTCTTTTCAGCAATATAAATGGCGTTCGACAACTGTTGAAGATTGTTTCCCAGTCGACCAAACCACTGACTTATTTTCAATTGATACATTAGTAAAAAGCGTTTGTTTATAGAATTCTACATTTAGTAATATTCAATTATATATTTAAAGGTTTCATAATGTTATGCATAGTTTATTTTTGATCTGACAACTGCTCATTGTATAATTTATTATAAAAGGGATAATATGGGTTGAAGTTAGTTTTTGGCGTCGTTAGCCTTGACCCCTGTAATATTACCACGGTGCTGTTAAGTTCTATGATAAATATTATAAAGCTTTTTCCAATTTTTATTGTTTTTGTCTTCGCTATTGCATTTGATTTAGAGGCAAGACACCATCGTCTAGTGGTACCAGAGGACTCTAAGGAGTGGACCATTGGAAGCAGGGCATATATGAGTGGTGACTATCGCCGTGCTCTAAAATATATTAGGCCCCTTGCAAAACAAGGGCATTCAAAAGCACAGAGCGCTTTGGCCTGGATGTATGAAACTGGTAGGGGAGTTGATCGGGATTATGAAAAAGCGTTAATATGGTTTACTGTAGCCATAGAGTACGGTTCAAGGACTGCTCCCCGCAATTTATACACGGTTGAAAAGCGTTTGAACAAATCTGAGTTAAAAAAAGCTCGAAAAATAGCAGAAGGCTGTATTCGCAATTTAAGTTCCTGTCCTCAGTGACAATAATAAAAATTTTGTTTTGACTAGGTAGATTAGAAAGGTAGTAGATTTACTTTTTATGTTGGTTTCTACTACAATCTGCTTGTTTTTGGCATCCTATGTCTGTTTTGCCTGTGAACATTCCACTTAGAATTAGTGTGCTTAGTAATATAGCAGCAAAAGCGATCAAGGCTTTGCGCCCAAACGCTAATCTCTTTCTTAGATTTTCAAAATCTTCATCCACTTATTTAGTCTTTAATTCTCATTGATAGACCTTCCCATGCTCAATAGCCATATTCCACTTATCACTAGTATAAATGCAATACCATGGTATATCTCAAATATTTCCCCAATAAGCAATATGGCCAACAATGCTGTAAAAAGAGAACGGAGATAGTTACTTATGCTGGCTTTGTTGGCTCCAAGGTTCCTAACAACAGCATTATTCATTCCTACAGCGATAGAGGTTACCGCTATACCAATCCAAAGTAATGTAAGAATAATTTCACCATTAACGGGCATGGGCCGAAAAAAGTAGGTCTCAACCAAATAGATGGGTAATGAAACTAGGGTTCCTAATATTTGAACCGTAAAAAGTAAAACAGGAATAGTAATTTCTTTGGGTACTTTTCTTAGAAGTACGTTATATAGTGAGGCGGAAAACATAGCCAATATAAGTGTTAGATCACCAATATTAAATTGCAAATCTAATAAGTTTTCTAGATTTCCTTTTGATAAAATTACTATAACTCCAATTGTAGCAATTATTAGACCAATCCCCTGCTTTTTATTGATTAAGTCACTAAATATTATAGCTGATAGTATGACCGTAACTGCAGGTTGTACGGTTGTAACAACACCCCCATTTGTGGCTGTTGTCCAATGATATGAGAGATAAATCAAACCATTTCCTAGAGGAACGAATAGGAGTGAAAGAAATAGATAAAACCAGAATTTGGCTCGAATAAGATACCAATTTCTAATAAATGCTAAGCCAGCAAAGGGTAGAGTGACAATAGCACCAATTGCAAATCGCCAGAATGCGGTGCCAAATGGCGGCAAAACCTCGTTTAAGTGTCTGCCGATTACGTGGTTGGATGCAAATATAAGAGCAGCCATAACTAGCATTAAGTAGGAAGTGGTATTTGATCTAGGCATAATATTATGCTTAGTGTTAAGGCCAAATTATCTAGTATTCAATTAATTTTAATTTTGTTTTAGCCAAATTTCACAAAAAACTACCTTATTGCAAAAAAATATTTAATGGAAGAAATCAAAAATATACCGTTGACGGATGAAGAAATAAAGGATTGGCCGCACCCTGGGGTTGTAAAGTTAGGCCCTCCTTTTACCGATCCAAGAGGTATAATTCAGCCTCTAGTTGATAGAACCATGAAGAGTGCTATTATGATTACTTCAAAAGCAGGCTCTCTTCGCGCAAACCACTATCATAAAACAGATTGGCATTACTGTTACGTTGTTTCTGGAAAAATAGAATATTTTCATAGACCTACAGGAAGTGAAATAGAACCTGAGTTAATAGTGGTTGAACCAGGTGAGATGGTATTTACACCGCCTTTTGTTGATCATGGTATGAAGTTCCCAGAGGATACGGTTTTTCTCACTTTATCACGTAATTACCGAGATCAGAGGCTATATGAAGAGGATGTGGTTAGAATAGATATGCTGTCTAAAGAAGGTTATACATCTTGGTTGCCAGATGATGGTGAAACTTGATGTCTCCCGTGATCAAGCGCAGGTCTTCATGTAGGTTGTGTGGTATGAGAAAGTTTGACCGTGTGGTTTCTTTGAAGCCGTCGCCATTAGCTAATTCCTTTTTGGATAAAAACAAAATTTCAGAAGAAGAAATTAGTTATGCTCTGGATTTATATTTTTGTTGTAACTGTAACCACGTGCAATTGCTGGATGTAGTTGATCCAGGGTTACTATTTAATAACTATGTTTATGTATCTGGTACTTCGTCTCAATTTGTTAAACATTTTGAGAGTTATGCCAATAAGGTGATTTCTAAGTATGAAGTTCCCGAGGGCTCCTTTGTATTGGAAATTGGGTCGAACGATGGCACCTTTTTAAGAAAATTTATAGAGAGGAAAATGGAGGTTCTAGGAGTTGATCCTGCAAAAGAGATCGCTTTAAATGCTACTAAGAATGGGATTAATACTTGGCCGCAGTTCTTTTCACAGGAACTTGCAGCAGAAATATATGATAAAATAGGTGTTCCCAGGATAATTGCCGCGAACAACGTTTTTGCCCACTGTGACAACCTGTCTGAAATCATTGAAGGTGTTAAAACGCTAATGGATCGGGACAGTATATTGATTTTTGAAGTTTCGTATCTTTTGGATGTATATAAGAAAACTTTATTTGATACTATCTATCATGAACATCTCGATTACCACGCTGTTAGACCACTAAAGAGTTTTTTTGATAATCATGGAATGAAATTGATTGATGTAGAGAGGGTTGCTAGTCATGGAGGTAGTATAAGGTGTGCTGTGCAATTATCAGATGGTAACTATAAAATTAGTGATACCGTTGATAAGTTTTGTAGCTTAGAAATAGAGACGGGTTTGGACACTCAGGATCCCTTTATTGAATTTGTGTCGCGGATCGACTCCATTGGTCGTAGGTTAAAAGAATTACTTCTTGGAATACGAGAGGACGGAAAGAAAATAGTAGGTTTTGGTGCGCCGGCAAAATCAACTACTCTGCTGAACCATTATGGTATAGGTGGTGATATACTTGATTATATTGTGGATGATAACCAGCTCAAGCAAGGCTTGTATACTCCTGGTGGACATATTCCTATTTTGGCAACTGAACAAATTTATCAAACCCCCCCAGATTACTTACTAATACTGGCTTGGAATTTCTATAAATCGATAGTTGATGCTCATGCTAGTTATTTTAGCCAAGGAGGGCGTTTTATTGTTCCCCTTCCTGAGCCAATGATTGTCCAATGATTCAATATTTTCTTCCTTCAGATATTGAAGAAATTGTTGAACGGCTCAAGCCATTTATTTCTCAATTTTCCGGCAAGACCATAGTTCTATCTGGTGGTAATGGCTTTCTTGGCCGATATTTTGTAGAGATATTCTGTAAAATTAATGATAGCTTGGCTTCTGATCCACTAAAACTGATTGTTATCGACAACCTAATTACATCTGAGCAGAATAAAATAGATGGTATACAGTCTCGCCAGATCGATTTTATTAAACATGACGTGATTGAGGAAATAGATCTTCAAGATAAAGTTGATATTGTTATACATGCCGCGGGAATAGCTAGCCCTTATTATTATAGCATTTATCCACTTGAGACACTTGATGTAGCAATTACTGGAACAAGACGGATGTTATCTTTGGCAAAAACAGCTAAGGCAAAGATGATATTTTTTAGCTCAAGTGAGATTTATGGGGATCCAGATCCGGAGAAAATACCAATATCAGAAGATTATCGCGGTAACGTCTCGCCTCAAGGCCCGAGAGCTTGCTATGACGAGAGTAAACGACTAGGTGAAACATTGTGTCATATCTATAATACGAATTTTGATGTTGAGACTAATATTATTAGGCCATTTAATATTTTTGGTCCTGGTATGGTAGAGACCGACTATAGGGTTCTTCCAAATTTTGCTAGTAAAATAAAAGGTGGACACCCTGTTCCTATTTATGGAAATGGCAGCCAGACTAGGACCTTCTGTTATGCTACAGACGCTATGGTTGGGTTTTTTTTAGTAATTTTGAAAGGTTTGCCTGGAGAAACATATAATATTGGTAATCCAATGCCTGAGATATCGGTGTTAAATTTAATTGATTACATCAAAGAGGCAACAGGTAAGCATATTGAGTTTAAAGTTATTAATTATCCGGAGAGCTACCCTGGAGATGAGCCTATGAGGAGAATGCCAAGTATATTAAAAGCCAGAGACCATTTAGGATATTTCCCAGAAGTTGAACTAAAACAGGGTTTAACTAGATTTTTTTCATGGACAGAAAAGTTCTACTCAGGAATATAACATTTTCGAATAATTTTAAATATAGCTTATTTTCATTAGGATAGGAGGGGCAATTGTATATTCAGAAATATGGAATTACTTACCATGACCGAGATAAATCTACCCAGGGGTTTACCTTATATGCTCGAAATGCAGGTAAACAGGTCTGGTTAATTAATATGGAAGGTGAGGTCGTTCATGAATGGCAAACAACTGGGGGGACAACAAATTTTAATTATTTGAGGGAAAACGGCAATTTATTTATTTGTGAAAAAGTTGATGAAGGGCCGGGGGTTGTAAGTGGAAAAAGTGGGCGTATGAGGGAATATGATTGGGACGGGAATGTACTGTGGGAACATTTAGACGATCATCAGCATCATGATGCCAGAAGGCTTAAAAATGGAAATGCTGTTTATATAGCTTGGAAGGAATTAACCCCAGCTCAGTCAAAGAATGTAAAGGGAGGTATTCCTGATTCAGAGCTAAATGGGAAAATTTATTGTGATGTAATTCGTGAGGTTGATCAAAAAGGAAATATTATCTGGGAATTTTCAAACGACTATAATGAGTTTTTTGACAAGTACTATATTAATCCGCTCGCGCCAAGAGAAGAGTATGGTCATGCTAATACGATTTTTCCTATGGCTGACGGGAACTACCTAATAAGTTACCGTGTGTTTGACTTACTTGTAATAGTAGATCGAAAAACCGGAAAATTGATATGGGAGTACCAGAATCACAGCTTAGGCGGGCAACATGATTGCCAGGAATTAGAGAATGGGAATATACTGGTATTTGCAAATGGGCATAATACCCCCGCCAATTCCAATCCCGGACCAAATTTTAGTCAAGTATGGGAAATTGACCCAAAAACTAATGAAATCGTATGGAAATATTTTTCAAAAAGAAATCCATTAAATTTTTGGAGCCCACATATAAGCGGATGTCAGCGGTTAAAAAGTG
>PTLG01000053.1 GCA_002937995.1 Alphaproteobacteria bacterium MarineAlpha3_Bin7
GAAACCTATATCAACAAATATAGCTTTAGCCAACACAGTTCACATTTAGTTAAACATTACAGTGTATGAGGATTAATTATGTCACCAGTAATATCATCATCGCGGATTTGTTTGTTCCTGTTATTTGTTTTTCCAATCGTATCTTTTCTCTCAAGCTGTGGATCTTACGTTCCGATTACGCCCCAAGGCCCCTTTAAATTGGTCGATGAGGCAAGTAAAACAATAGATAAATTAATCCGACTTGAAGATCTAACTAACATCAAAAAATATTTGTCTAAGGCAGCAGGGGTAGCAATATTTCCCGCAACCTATAAAGCTGGTTTTATTTTTGGTGCAGAGGGGGGAAACGGGTTATTAATTGCCAGAAAACCAGATGGTATTTGGGGCTACCCAGCATTTTATTCATTAGTAGGCGGGAGTTGGGGTCTCCAGGCAGGCGCCGAGAGGTCCAGTTTATTATTAATTATACGAAATAATAAGGCAGTAGAGTCCATAGTGCGCCACCAAGGAAAATTAGGTGCTGATATCGGGATAACTGTAGGCACAATTGGTCGCGGAATGGGAGGTGCAACTACCACGAATTTGGCGGCTGATATACTCACTTTTTCTGATTCTATGGGGCTGTTTGGAGGGGTATCGCTTGAAGGGACTGCTATGATCAAACGAAATGACCTAAATCAGCAATTTTACGGCAAAAAAGTCAATATAAGGTCCATAATTTTGGAACACGCTCACAAGAATAAATCGGCGGAGGATTTACGATTACTGCTCAACACCATCAGCAACAATTAAATTAATAGACCAACTTAAACCATCGAAAAATATGACCGATCAACAACTGACCTGTCCTTAAATGCTCGCAGTATGAAAATTTTTATTGTATTCAACAAATAGTATTTTATCCCATAAACATTGTACTATATAAGATTGATAATGAACGAGCTATCTATTGGAATTGCACAGATTAACCCCAAAGTTGGTGATATCTTTGGCAATATAGAACTCTTAAAAAAGGCTGTCCGAAATATAGACAATAAGCCAGATTTGGTTGTTACTGGAGAATTGTCTATATCTGGCTACCCACCAGAAGACCTAGTCTTAAAACCCTCGTTTATTGATCTAATAGAAAAGGAGGTCGGCAAGCTCGCCTCAGAGACTAAAACGGGGCCGGCATTATTGTTGGGAACACCTTGGCGCGAAGAAGGCAAATTATATAACGCCGCGCTATTGCTAAAAAATGGCGTCATAGAGAATAAAAGATTTAAACACCACCTACCTACCTACGGCGTATTTGACGAGGATAGAGTTTTTCATAAAGGAGAAGTCCAAGGACCTATAGATTTCGATGGGGTACGCTTGGGTGTAATGATTTGCGAAGACATGTGGTCCCCCGATATAGCTGAAAGCCTGCAAGAAATGGGCGCAGAAATTCTAATAGCCTTAAATGGATCACCCTTTGAAATTGATAAAATGGACCGCCGAATGAATTTAGCAGTGGCAAGGGTGACAGAGTGCAACCTGCCACTTGTCTACGTTAACCTAGTTGGCGGACAAGACGAGCTCGTTTTTGATGGTAGCTCTTTTGTGCTTAATTCCGACAGGACCCTTAAAGTATTATTGCAGCCTTGGGAGTCGCAATTAGTTATAACAGATTGGAAAAAAGAATCATCCCAATGGTTATGTATGACCGACTCGGTGGCCCCAGAACTCAAAACTGATAATGAAAAATTATTTCATATCTATCAGGCAATGATATTGGGACTTAGGGATTATGTTAATAAAAATAATTTTCCAGGCATTATCTTAGGTTTGTCTGGTGGAATAGATTCTGCTCTATCCGCCGCAATCGCTGTAGATGCATTAGGACCAGAAAAGGTGCACTGTGTCATGATGCCATCTCCCTATACGTCTGACACTAGTGTTAAAGACGCCATTCAGCTAACTAAAACATTAGGCATAAACTACCAGACAATTCCCATTAATGATATCATGAGTTCATGTGACAAATCGCTATTGGATACTTTTGCAGGTACTGAGAAAGATACCACTGAAGAAAATATACAGTCTCGAATAAGAGGACTTATTATAATGTCAATCTCAAATAAGTTTGGCTATCTCGCTTTAACCACTGGTAATAAATCTGAAATGTCAGTCGGATATGCTACTTTGTACGGAGATATGTGTGGTGGTTTTTCAGTGCTAAAAGACTTATACAAAACAACAATTTTTGATATCTGTAGATGGAGAAACTTGAATAAACCACCAGGAAGTCTGGGAAAACAGGATAAGGTCATCGCTGATCAAATCATTGAGAAAAAGCCCTCAGCCGAATTGCGACCCAATCAATTTGATGAGGACAGTTTGCCCAAATACGAAATATTAGACGATATACTTAAGCATTTGGTTGAAGGGGAGAGTGCAATTAATGAAATAGTTGATATTGGACACGAGGAAGAAACCGTTAGACGGATCTGGAAATTGTTGGATAGAGCTGAGTACAAGCGACGCCAAGCACCTCCTGGTGTAAAGATTTCATCACGGGCATTTGGAAAAGACAGAAGATACCCCATTACCAATGGATACAGCGACCTGCTTTAATGTGGGGTTAGTTTTAATATGGATATCTATTTTTTTGTAGTTTCAATTGTTTATTCAATATTTAGGCAAAATTATTAACTTAATAAGTTTATATTAGCTAAGCTGGAATAAATAATTATGAATAGCCAAAAAAACAATAATACAAAAGTATACTTATATAATACTCTTACCAGGAGCAAAACTGAATTTGTACCTCTTAACCCTGACAATATTGGCATCTATGTTTGTGGCCCAACTGTCTATGACTATGCTCACATAGGAAATGCCCGCCCAGTAATTGTTTTCGATGTTCTCGTTAGGTTATTTCGCCATTTATATGGGGATAAGAAAGTCACGTACGTCAGAAATATAACTGATGTAGACGATAAAATTATAGACGTCCATCAGCGTACTGGCGAGAGTATTTCCGAACTCACTTCTCGCACCATTAGAGCTTTCCAGAATGATATGTCTAAACTTGGCAACAAAGCCCCAGACATTGAACCTCGAGCTACGGATCATATAGCCGAGATGCAAGAAATGATTTCTTTATTAATTAGAAAGGGCAATGCTTATGAAAAAGATGGACATGTACTTTTCGATGTTTCTACCAACAGCACCTACGGCAAACTCTCACATCGAAATTTAGATGAATTAATAGCAGGAGCCAGGGTGGAAGTGGCACCCTACAAAAAAAACCCCTCTGATTTTGTTCTCTGGAAACCATCTGATACCAACCAACCTGGCTGGAGCAGTCCATGGGATCAAGAAAATCATCCTGGACGTCCTGGTTGGCACATAGAGTGCTCCGCCATGTCCCAAAAATATTTAGGAGATACTTTTGATATTCATGCAGGTGGGGTTGACCTTGTATTTCCGCATCACGAAAATGAAATAGCACAAAGCCAGTGCGCTAACGGTCTGGATTCATTTGCAAAAATATGGATGCACAATGGATTCTTGACTATTGAAGGCGAAAAAATGTCTAAAAGTATTGGTAATATAGTCTCAGTCAGAGATCTTTTGAGAGAAAATAGTGGGGAAACAATTCGTTTATGCATGTTGATGACCCATTATCGGCAGCCTATCAATTGGACCACCAAATCAATGAAACAAGCAAAAAAAACTTTGGACGGTTGGTATTCATCATTAAAAGAGTTTGAAGGCAAAGGTCAAAAAACAGAGGTGCCGAAAAAATTTATTAAAGCACTAGCAGATGATTTGAACACACCTCGTGCGATATCCATATTACATGAGCTATCATCAGAGCAAAAAAAGAGGCCCTCACAGAAAAATAGAGATAATCTAATTGCTGCTGGGAATCTATTAGGTTTTTTTAATTTCACACCTCAAGAGTGGTTTGATTCAAATGAAAAGAATAATAATTCTGAGATCGATGTTCTAGTAGTTGAAAAAAAGATCTTAGAAAGAGATAAAGCTAGAGAAGCAGGTGATTTTTCTAGAGCTGATAAATTAAGAAATGAACTAACGAAACTGGGGGTTGTCCTGGAGGATGGTCCTAATGGAACAAAATGGAGACATAACTAGAGCACTATATATTGTTAATAGATAGGCTGGCCATATCATGGAACGGCTATAAACAATTTAATGAATAATTTTTGAGAGATATGAAAAGAAATAGTATTACTGCAGTCAGTATATCAGTTTTGGAGATACCATTTGACAAGCCAATTGCAAGTGCTCTGGGCACTTATATTGGGTCTGACTACGTACTAGTTGAACTCACAACGAAGCAAAATATTACAGGTACAGGATTCTGTATGTCGTTGGATCGAAGAGGGACTAAAGCTGTGGTCTCATACCTGGAAGAAGAGTTAGTTCCGCTTGTAATTGGGTTGGAAATTACTGACCCTCGCAGCCTTTGGTCGAAAATGTGGTCAGTAAATAAAGCTCGAATGCGGGGGGGTGTTGGTGTCCATGCTTTATCTGCAATTGATACAGCTGTATGGGATGCCTATGCCATTACCAAAAATATTTCTCTAAGCTCTATGCTGGGTAAGAAAATAGACGAAGTAACTGTTTACGGATCGGGTGGATGGCTTTCTTTATCAGATAAAGAACTAATTAAAGAGGCAGAGAATTACAGGAAACTTGGTATTTCAGCGTATAAGATTAAAATAGGCGGAGAACGCGATAAAGAACGACTATCTCTATTAAAAGAGGAAATGGGGGATCATTTTGATATTTACGTTGATGCCAATCAAAGTTTTACAGTTACCGAAGCAATAGAAACCGCTAAGTGGCTTATAGACTTTGAAGTAAAGTGGTTTGAAGAACCTGTGCTGTCGGATTGTCCTTGGGAGCTTGAGGCTGTTGCATCCAACAGCAAAGTACCAGTAGCAGCTGGAGAAAATGTATATTTTCGGTGGGGCTTTGAAGATTTGTGTCAAAGAAAAGCTGCTTTATATTTACAACCTGATATTGGAAGATGTGGAGGTGTGACAGAATGGATACGCATTGCTGAACTAGCAGACAACTACGAACTCCAACTTACGAGTCACCTTTTGCACGAAATCAGCGTAAGTCTTATTTCTCCATTTGAATGCGGATTTGCAGTTGAGTATATGAATTTCTTCAAAGACAACCCTCACACCGAAGATTTCTCTGTAAAAAACGGTAAAATAAAAATTCCCTCTGCGCCAGGACATGGAGTCCATTTTAGCAAAGAAGCAAAGCAAAAATATCAATGTTAATGGATTGTCTTGTGATAATTAATAAATTATTGCAATTTACCTTGAATTATCCTGCGTAAATGTATTTCTCAGATAGTAGTGCTTAAAATGAGTAATAATAGAATATTTCTTTTTGACAGTACCTTAAGAGATGGTGCCCAAACCTTGGGTGTTAATTTTAGTGCTGTTGATAAAGCTAATATCGCGACTGATTTAGATACTTTGGGTATAGATTATATTGAGGGTGGATGGCCAGGAGCTAATCCTACTGATGACAACTTTTTTTCGAACCAACCCACATTAAGTAAAGCAAAACTGACGGCATTTGGAATGACGCGAAGATCAGGCCGAAGTACGGATAATGACCCTGGCCTTAGGGCTCTGTCCGACGCAAAAACTGAAGCAGTCTGCATAGTTGGAAAAACTTGGGATTTCCATACAAAAATAGCCTTAGGGGTCGACGATTCTGAAAATATTGAGATGATAGGTGACTCGGTAAAATATATGTGTGACCAGTCCAAGGAGGTAATATTTGATGCAGAACATTTTTTTGATGGGTTCAAGTCAAATCGAGACTTCGCAATCAAGTGCCTTGTAGCAGCAGTAGATTCTGGTGCTAGGTGGATTACCCTATGCGATACTAACGGGGGAGCTCTTCCCCACGAAATTGAAGAAATTGTTATAGACATTATAAAATACGTTCCCGGAAAAAATCTAGGAATACACTGCCACGATGATACAGGCAACGCCGTTGCGAATTCTATAGCGGCTGTAAGAGCAGGTGTGCGACAAGTCCAAGGCACTCTCAACGGGCTTGGAGAAAGATGCGGTAATGCAAACTTAATATCTCTTATTCCTACACTTATTTTAAAAATGGGTTTCGAGACTGGAACTAAACCCGAGGGAATGAAAAAATTGACAGATATTTCTAGAAGCCTTGATGAAAAGATGAATGTAACCTCAAATAAGGCTGCTCCTTATGTGGGGCAAAGAGCCTTTGTTCACAAAGGCGGGTTGCATGTATCAGCCGTGGAAAAAGACCCCAGAACCTATGAACACGTAGATCCGGAACTTATTGGTAACAACAGGCAAATTGTTGTTTCTGATCAAGCTGGAAGGTCTAATGTGATAGCTATGTTTAGAGCTATCGGTCTTGATATTGATGAAAAAAATCCGAAAATAGAAGACCTTATAGAAACAATCAAGGAACGTGAACATCGCGGATACGCGTATGACGGCGCTGATGCTAGTTTTGAAATATTGGCCCGTAGAGCTCTCTCAGAAATTCCAAACTATTATAAACTTAATAGTTTTAGAGTAATCGATGAGCGGCGGTGGAATGCGCGAAACGAACTTGTTACAATTTCGGAAGCTACCATTAAGGCTAGTGTCGGAGAGATTGAAATCATGAACGTTTCAGAAGGTAATGGTCCAGTCAACGCTCTGGATAGAGCTTTGAGGGAAGTTCTTTTGCCATACTACCCTGAATTAAGTGACTTGCGCTTGGTTGATTATAAAGTAAGAATCTTAACTCCTTCAGATGCCACAGGCGCTGTAACCCGGGTTTTGATTGAAAGTAGTGACGAGGCTGGAAATTGTTGGAGTACAGTTGGCGTGTCGGCAAACATAATTGATGCGTCATATGAGGCTTTGCGAGACTCTATTATCTACAAGCTATATCGTGATAAAGCAGAGCCCCTTTCCAACCCAAAATAGCCTTTTCTAAATAAAAAACTATAAAAGAATAAGACATAATTTAAGGAAATAATAAGTGCCCGGACCCGCAATCGTTCTTATCACTCCCCAATTAGGAGAAAACATAGGTATGGTTGCAAGAGCAATGCTAAATTACGGTTGTACCGATTTAAGATTAGTTAATCCAAGAGATCCATGGCCCAATAAAAGCGCAATAGCGACGTCAGCTGGCGCAGTTGAAGTTATCAATAAAGCAAAGATATATTTTAAAACTTGTGATGCCATTTCAGATCTAAAACTCGTTTTTGCAGCAACAGCCAGAAAAAGAGACATGAAAAAAGAGATCAGCTCATTAGATGATGCTGTTCGTGAAATTGGAAATATTGAGCATACAGATACTGGAATCTTGTTTGGCAATGAGGCAAATGGTTTGACCAATGACGATATATCATTAGCAGATAAAATACTATCAATACCAGTAAATAAGAATTTTTCCTCTCTGAATTTATCTCAAGCCGTGCTGTTAGTGGTTTACGAACTATGTGGCCAAACTTTTAGTAATGTTCCTCTAGACACATCGGGTTGGAGGGATAGTAGGGCGAGTAAGGAAGAATTGATAAATTTCTTTACACAACTTGAGTTCGCGTTACAAGAAAGTGGTTTTTTTCATATAAAAGAAAAACAGCCTATAATGGTCAGAAATATAAGGAATATTTTCCACAGGGCTCAGCTTACTGACCAGGAAGTAAGAACTTTGAGGGGCGTTATTTCAAGTCTTGAAAACAACTTTTCTAAAAAAGATTAGTCGACCATTTCTCTCACACCTCGCCTGGCAAGGGCATCGGCTCGATCGTTCTTATCGTGTCCAGAATGCCCCCTAATCCACTTCCAAGACACGCTGTGTTTTGCAGCCAAACTATCCAGTTGTCTCCAAAGGTCATGGTTTACCCTGAGACCTCCCTTTACCCTAAATTCTTCTAACTTCCATTTTTCCAACCACTCAGTCATTCCTTTTTGTACATATTGGCTATCAGTATAGACTACCACCTCGCTATTTTGACTTAATGTCTCCAGTCCTTTTATAACTGCCAGTAATTCCATTCTATTGTTCGTGGTATCTTTTTCTCCCCCATACATTTCTTTCTGTTTATCAGGCCAACATAGTATTACACCCCACCCCCCGGGACCAGGGTTACCGCTGCAAGCTCCATCGGTAAAAATCTCTAGTTTATTTGTTGTTGTGTCCATAAGTGTCTCTAATACTAATGCTATCGCTTATTTATGCTAATGAAATAATTATGTTGATTAACTCTTACAAATAGTCTCCCATATCAGTTATAGTGAGCCTTTTTTTTTTGTACAGTTATTTTGGTTCCTGGGGCATTAGGATAGAATGAAACGTTTTTTCTTATTAATGATTTACACTTTTCTATTTTCTATTTCTTTAACAGCATGTGAAACTGCAAAAGATATTAACTTATTTAATACAAAAAAAGAGAAGCCCAAACCCTGTCCTGTTATTAAGATTTTAAAAGATGCAAAAAAAATTACCTCATTTAAAAATAATGAGGCAAAAGATATTAGTGGTATTATGTTCGAAGCAGAAATAATAGGATATTCTGGAAAATGTGAGTATAAAAAACGGGATAAATTGGAAACTGAAATAGTCATAGAATTGGAAGTCCTGTTAGACCTATTTAGGGGCCCAGCCAACAATACCAATTCAGCTACACTTGGCTTCTTTATTGCAATACCAAATTTTTTCCCTAATCCAGAAGGTAAAAAAGTGTTCTATAAAAGCATTACTTTCCCAAAAGGTTTAGGCAAAATACGTATGATAGATAGAGATATAATTATAAGGATACCCATAACAAATAGAATTGTTGATTCTGACCGAGTTATATTTTTGGGACTCAACCTGACCAAGAACCAGCTCGACTACAACAGAAAAACTAATTCACAACTCCAACTAGAAATGTAATTACTGTAGGATATGGAAGAGGAAGTATCAAATCTAAACAAAACAGTCCTTTTTGATTGGCACAGGTCCAAGGGGGCAAAAATTGTGCCATTTTCTGGATATCATATGCCAGTTTATTACGGCAATGGAATTCTCAAAGAACATTTGCACACTCGACGGAAGGTCTCTCTTTTTGACATAAGTCATATGGGACAAATAGAATTAAGAGGACCCAACGTTTACTCTGACTTTGAAGCATTGGTTCCAGCAGATATTTTTGACTTAGCTGAAAACCATTGCCGTTATACTCAATTTACAAATGACGGTGGCGGTATTATAGACGATTTTATAGTAACCAAACAAAGTGATAGTCTGAACTTAGTAGTAAATGCTGCTTGTAAAATGAAAGATTTTACTCATTTAAAAGCTCACCTAGAGGGCAGTATAGAAATAGAAAAGCTTGATAATTACGCACTCCTAGCCCTTCAAGGACCACAATCAGCGGAAGTACTCTCCAAATTTTGTCCTGAAATAAAAAACTTAGCCTTTATGACAAAACAAAATACCCTGATAAAAGGTATAAATGCTAGTATTTCCCGCTCGGGTTATACGGGTGAAGACGGATTTGAAATCTCGCTTAAGAAATCGGACTGTTTGGATTTGGTAGATATATTGACACGTGAACCAGAGGTAGAACCAGCAGGTCTTGGTGCGCGAGATACACTGAGGTTAGAAGCTGGGCTATGTCTCTATGGAAATGACTTGGATGAAAGTATAACCCCCGTGGAAGCTGGCCTCAAATGGACCATAGGGAAACAGAAACGTTTGGAAGGTGGGTTTCTTGGTGATGATAAGATTTTGTCACAACTAAGAGACGGTCCTGAGAAAAAAAGAATTGGTATTTGTCTATCCGGAAAAGTACCTGTGCGGTCTGGAGCCGATATACTTGATGGCGAGGGAAGATCTATAGGGACCATCTCTAGCGGAGGCTACAGCCCAACACTCCAGAAACCTATCGCAATGGGATATGTCACCCTGAACAGTGCACAGTTAAATGAAAAGATCCAAATAATCGTGAGAAAAAAACGATTAGAGGCAACAATAATAAAAATACCTTTTGTAGAACCAAATTATTATAAAACTAGTTAGAAAAAATAATGAAGAGAGAAATATGATAAAATACACAAAACAACATGAATGGGTTGCTATCAATGATGGAGATGAAAAAGCTACAGTGGGTATAACTGACTATGCTCAAAAGCAATTGGGGGATATAGTATATGTCGAATTACCTGGGATAGGAGTCAAAGTGAATAAAGGAGATGAAGCTGCCGTGGTAGAATCCGTTAAAGCTGCTGCAGAGGTTTACAGCCCAATTTCCGGAGAAATATTAGAGGTGAACGAGAATCTAGCAGATAGCCCAGAGCTCATCAACAATGACGCTGAGGTAAACGGATGGTTTTTTAAACTTGTTCCTTCGGAAGAAAGTGAATTGGAAGAATTGATGGATAAAGAGGGTTACGATAAGTACATAGGGGATTTAGATTAATGAGATACCTTCCCCTCACAACAGATGACAGAAATAAAATGTTGTCTGAAATAGGCGTAGGCGACATAGAGGAACTATTCAAAGATGTACCCAATGATGCGTTATTGAAGAGTGCAATAGACCTTCCATCTCACAAAAGTGAAATGGAAGTGGAAACTTCAATTACCTCTTTTGCAAAAAAGAATAAGACAACCAATATATTCCCATCATTCTTAGGTGCTGGGAACTATTCCCATCATATTCCAGCATCAGTGGATCATTTGATCCAAAGAGGTGAGTTCTTAACATCATATACACCATACCAGCCTGAAATAGCTCAAGGGACTCTTCAAGCATTATTTGAATTTCAAACACAAGTATCTCTGATTACAGGAATGGAAGTTGCCAATGCATCAATGTATGATGGCGCAACCGCAACCTCTGAAGCTGTGTTAATGGCCTGTAGAATTACTCGGCGAGATAAAATCATATTGTCAAATGGTCTGCATCCCCATTATAACGAGGTAATTGAGACTAATTCTAGACACTTGAAGCTATCGATAGACTCAACTTCAGTCTACAACAAAAAAGCTCTTTGTGAACTAATTGATGAAAACACAGCATGTATAGTTGTTCAAAATCCAGATTTTTTTGGTAGGGTTCAGGACTTTACTGAGTTATCTGAAACATGCCATCAATATGGTGCTCTTTTGATAATTGCTGTCACCGAAATTATATCTCTGGGAGCACTTACCAATCCCGGAGAAATGGGCGCAGATATTGTTTCAGGAGAGGGTCAGTCACTTGGTAATCCTATAAGTTTTGGTGGACCACATGTGGGACTTCTCTCTACAAGGGAAAAGTTTCTCCGCCAAATGCCTGGTCGCTTAGCTGGAGAGACAGTTGATGAGGATGGCAAAAGGGGGTGGGTTTTAACTTTATCAACAAGGGAACAACATATTAGACGAGAAAAGGCAACTAGTAATATCTGCACTAACTCTGGATTGTGCGCGCTAGCTTTTTCTATTCACTTAAGTCTTTTGGGCGAAGACGGCTTTACTCAATTGGCAAAAATTAACCACCAGAAGGCAATCGATTTATCTAAGGCAATAGAGAGTCTGGATGAAGTAGAGCTAATTAACGAAACATTTTTCAATGAGTTCACTTTAAAACTGCCTAAACCCGCAATATCTATTGTTGAAGAAATGGCAAATAAAGGTGTCTTAGCAGGTGTTCCTGTTAAAAGGTTGATACCCCATGATATAGATATGGAAAATATGCTTATTGTTGCAGCGACTGAATTGACCACCAATTCGGATATTGAAAAATTTGTCACTTGCCTGAGAGAAACCTTATCTTGAAAAAGAACTCTAACAAAGGGCTTCAAGTAGAGGAGCCTCTTATATTTGAGCAAAGCTCACCTGGAGCATGCGGCGTAGACTTCCCAGAAATGGAAATTTCCAAGAATAAACTAGGCGGCAACCATCGAGTAAAGCCTATCGGGCTGCCAAATTTATCGGAACCTGCTGCAGTTAGACATTATTTGCGTATAAGTCAGAAAAACTATTGCATCGACTCAGGTTTATATCCCCTAGGTTCGTGCACTATGAAACATAATCCTAGATTAAATGAAAAAATGGCGAGAAAGCCCGGTCTAGTAGATATTCACCCTCTGCAACCGCAAAGCACTGTCCAAGGAGCATTAGAGTTAATTTATGTTTGTTCAGAATGGCTAACTAAACTTACAGGCATGCCTGGTATAGCTATGTCTCCTGCGGCTGGCGCTCATGGAGAATTAACAGGACTAATGACCATTAGAGCTGCGTTAGAGGATAGAGGTAATCCGAGAAAAAAAGTACTTGTTCCAGAGTCCGCTCATGGAACAAACCCAGCAAGTGCCCAAATGTGTGGATATGAAATTGAAAGTATACCCGCAAACAGTAGTGGCAGAGTAGACACTGAAAAGCTTTTAGGCCGCCTTGACAAAACAGTTGCAGCAATAATGATAACGAATCCGAATACATGCGGACTTTTCGAAGATCAAATTGTTCAAGTCGCTGATGCGGTGCACGAAATAGGGGGATTTTTGTACTGCGATGGTGCCAATTTTAATGCGATTGTTGGTAGAGTAAAACCAGGAGACCTTAAGATTGATAGCATGCACCTAAATTTACACAAAACCTTTTCCACGCCTCATGGGGGGGGTGGACCTGGAAGTGGACCAGTCGTATTATCAAAAGAGCTAGCAGACTATGCCCCTCTGCCATTTGTGGTTAAAACTGATGATAGATTTGAGCTAATCGAAAGTGCTGAAGATACTGATAAGAAACCTTTTGGCCGTATAAAAGGTTTCCATGGGCAATTTGGAGTCTTCGTCAGAGCATTAACCTATATGCTAAGTATGGGCTCAGACGGTTTAAGACAAGCCTCTGGAGATGCTGTTTTGAGTGCAAATTACCTATTGGCGCAGTTAAAAGATGACCTAAGTATATCGTTCGAGGGGCCATGTATGCACGAAGTATTGATTGATGATAGGTTTCTAAAAGATACTGGCGTAACTACTTTAGATTTTGCAAAGGCTATGATTGATGAAGGGTTTCACCCAATGACAATGTACTTTCCCTTAGTGGTTCCTGGGGCTTTACTAATGGAACCAACCGAAACAGAAAGTAAAAAATCTTTGGACAACTATATTGACAGTGTTATATCTCTTGCGAAGAAGGCAGCGACTGAAAATACTAAACATTTTAAAGATGCTCCAAAATATACTCCTAGAAGAAGGTTAGATGAAACAGCAGCCGCAAGAAATCCCATTTTACGATGGAAACCCGAAAAAAATTCAAAAAATAATAGTCGCTGAATTGTGATGCTAAAGTGACAAAGCTTGAAGAAAAACTGACTCTATTACCTTCCCTATCTCCGCTAGAAAAAAGTGATTTGGAATCCGCTACGAATGAAAAACGAGAGAAAGATAAGGACGGTCGTTTTATCTGTGGAGAGCTTAATATAAAGATAGATAAGGAGGGACGTTGGTACTATAACAATAGCCCAATAGGACGTAAGGCACTTGTGAAATTATTTTCAAGTGTAATCGAAAAAGACACGAATAATGCCTATTGGTTAGTAACCCCAGCTGAAAAAGGACAAATCTTCGTCGAAGATGTACCCTTTATGGCCGTCGAATGCGAAGTTGATGGAACCGGGGAAAAGCAGGTTCTCACTTTTCGAACCAATGTTGACGACCATTTCAAAGCCGGGGCAAAAAATCCTCTTATTTTTAGAGTAAACAGCAACACAAATGAACCGAAGCCCTATATATTGGTTCGAAAAAATCTTGAAGCAAAGCTCACCCGACCAGTATTCTATCAAGTAGTTGATTTGGGAGTAGAGGAATTAATAAAAGGTGAGAGAATGTTTGGAGTATGGAGCAAAACTAAATTTTTTGTAATTGGAAAAGTATAGAATGCAATACTCAAAAACTAAACTCTATGCAATGCTTACCTCCAAAAAACATATTAACGGGGACGCAATTAGTTTTGAAAAATCAAAAAATAACAGAAATAAAACAATCCCTGAGATTAATGATGAATCTCTTACACCAGCCGCAGTCTTGGTCCTTTTGGTCAATCATCCAGACGGACTAACTGTATTGTTTACCAAACGGGCTGACAATATGACGAGACATGCAGGTCAAATTAGTTTACCTGGTGGTAGAATAGAAGCAAACGATCCCAGCC
>PTLG01000054.1 GCA_002937995.1 Alphaproteobacteria bacterium MarineAlpha3_Bin7
TGGATCAAAGGTTCTACCAATTTTATTACAAGCTTCTCTCCAGGCGTCTAGTCTCTGTTGGGTCCTATCAAATGTAGCAAAATGATCAAATAAAACCTTAAAACCAGCTTTAGCTACATCCCGTATAGATTCGTCTGAACCAGCTGCTGACCATAAAGGAGGATGAGGCGATTGCACTGGAGCGGGTTCCACAATTATATCTTCAAATGACCAGAATTTTCCCTCAAAGTTGAATCTTTCCCTTGAGGTCCAAGCTTTTTTAATTATTTCAATAGATTCAAGATATCTCGTAAGAGCCTGGTTTTGGGGAATATTGAACCCTTTATATTCGTTTTTCCTATATCCCTTACCCACCCCAAAATCTACTCTACCCCCAGATAGCACATCAATTGTCGCTACTTGTTCAGCTAACAAAATAGGATTATGCCATGGTAAAACCGTAACAGCTGTTCCCAGGCGTAACTTTGAAGTAATTGCAGCTAAATGCGATAGTAAAGATAGGGAAGAGGATATTTGTCCGTCACCACCAAAATGATGTTCTACAAGAGACATACTTTCAAAGCCTAAATCTTCAGCTTTAGAGACAATATCCATGAAGGGTTTATAGCCAAGACTATCCCCAGAGTCCGTGTTAGGCTTTATTACCGCACCACCAAAAAGTCCAAATTTCATGATAGTCTCTTTTTCAGATTTAGTATTACAGTTAAGTTTGTATAAAAGCTAATTCAGAGTGATAAGTCAATTTTTACATAAGCTAGCTTCAATCAACCCTTAAGCAGAATACGAGCCCAATCGTCAATTGGTTTAATTAATTTATCATAAAATAATTTTCTGCGTTTAGCCAAGTCACACCAAGAAACTTTGGAAAATTATTTATAATACAAGGAAATATTGTAAAATAGAGGATTTTGCACTAACAAAAATGTTCTAATAAAAACAGATAGTTATGCGGATTTCCCAAAACTGCTAAATAAAAATGTTTCGTGTGGTGAACCGCCGCGCACAAATTACAATAAGTACTGGCATTTTTGTAAATATTTCGTATAAAATCTAAATATGACTTTCGTTGGCCGTAATTAAGCTTCTAGCTGGTTAGGGTTGCGGAATAAGAATAATTTAAATGTATCTAGGGAGTATCACATTATGAAACATGTACTTACTGTTCTTGGATTAGCAGGAGCTCTGACCTTTGCTGGGATTAGTGCTTCGTTGGCGGGACATCATATAACCCCGCAAGAAAAGAAGCTAATCGCTGGAGCAAAAAAAGAAGGTTCAGTTACACTTATTAATCCACTAATTAGTGACAGAACTGCAAAAATTCTGCAAAAGAAGTTTAGAGAATATTATGGTCTTGGTAGTGGGTTTAAATACAACAACTTGAGAAAAGGTACGGGTGCAACGGCAGCTCAGGTTAGACAAGAAATCAAGGCAGGAAAGTTCACCGTTGACTCTATAATGGTTGGAGCTCCTCCATTTTTTGCAGCTGCGGCAAAGAAAGGTGCATTTCTTAAACTTGACAGTGGTCAATGGAAGCACAGCAAAAAGCTGGCAAAGAAATATGGTCAATACACAAACTATCCATATACGGTTGTTACTGTAGGTTATAGCTTCCAGCCAGTTTGGAACACCGCATGCCCAGGCATGGCAAACTTTAATGTTACTTCCTATGAGGATGTTTTGAAGCCAAGTCTTAATAAGAAGGGCATAAGCTCAGATATTTCGAAAAGCTTTACTTACACAAATACGGTAATTGCCTTGGAAGAAGCTGGCGCCGTAGATTTTAATAAATTCTGGCCTAGACTGAAAAAGATTAATCCGATCGTTGAATTTAGAACAGAGCCAAAAATGCAGATGGTGATTTCTTGTCAACAACCGCTGGACATGTGGAACCTTGCTGGTCGTGTTTATCAAAATGTTGTTAAAAAACCTGATCTGAAGGACAAAATTAAAATTGGTACTTATAAGGAAGGCCAAGTTTTATTAGGTAATCAGATTGCTGTCCTAAAAGGTGCTAACAACCCGAACGCGGCAAAGCTTCTTATTGAGTTTATGCTGAGTGAGGCTGGACAGGAAGTTATGGTTGAAGGTGAAGCTCAATATAGTTTCAGAGAGGGCTTTTCCAGTAAATCTGGCGGAGGTGCGTATCTCTCCGATCTTTCCAAGGTAAAAGTAATTGGAATGAAAGATTGGGTTGGTGCATCTAAGAAATATAAAAGTACACGAGGGGTTTGGCTTAAGAACTTCCGTTAAACAAAATACCAGTTGGGCTCTTTAAATAAGAGCCCAACTGCTTTCTTTCGATAAGATTTGTTGTAAGGATTAGAAAAAGTTGGCAGACACACTTGCACCTGTTCAGCCTGACAGCACTTGGCGCAGGTTTTTTACTCAGGAAAACGTCGTAACTATAGTTGTCGGTTTTATAGTTGCTGTTGCCGTAATACTTCCTCTTGTGGTTTTACTGGTAAGCAGCTTTCTTGTGCTAGATGATATGGGTTTTGATAGTGAATGGGGCTTTGATAATTACGTCACCCTATTTACTGATAGAATAATACCAAAGGCCATGCTTAATTCCCTCTATGTTAGCTCGGGAACCTGTTTGGTATCAACGGTTTTGGGTGTCTCGCTGGCTTGGATAAATGCGCGGACAAATTCTCCAGGCCGAGATTCTATTGAGCCCTACAATCTTATACCATTTTTTTTAAGCCCCTTCGTCGGAGCTATCGCTTGGCATAATTTAGCCTCACCAAAGGTTGGTTTGCTGAATGTTTGGTATAGGGATTTGTTTGGACTTGATGGGGAACAATATTTGTTGAATGTTGATACCCTGTGGGGAGTGATTTGGGTAACAGGAATATTTTTCACCCCGCTGGTATATCTGTTTGTCGTGGGATCCTTGAGACGGATGGATCCATCCCTTGAGGACAGTGCTCGCACCACTGGAGCTGGACTTTTAAGGACAACTTTGACGATAACTTTGCCCTTGGTAACACCAGCTATTTTATCTGGAGCAATCATTGTATTTGTTACAAGTGCTGGGGAATTTGGGGTTCCGTTCAAATTAGCTGCCCCGTATGGCTGGGAAACACTTACCACCCAGATTTTTACGAAAGCTGTAGGGGATGACGCAAATCATTACATGGGTGCGACCATGAGTATGGTGCTAGGTATTATTACCGTACTATTAATTTGGGTCCAACGAGCTTATATTGCACCTCGCTCGTATACGACGGTTACTGGTAAAGGTTTTAGACCAAATGTTTTAGATCTAGGGCGTTGGAAGTGGGTAGCGTTTGGTTTTAACATACTTTACATTCTGGTAGCTGTTATTCTTCCTATTTTATGTTTAGCAGTAGTGAGTTTGCATCCAGTTTGGACCGCTGAGATCGTTCCTAGTGATATGAGTATGAATAATTATGTTAAAACATTATTTTGGTGGGAGGAAGATAGTATAAGGGCGGCAACTGACGGCATTATTAATAGCTTTATATTGGCCTTCTCTGGTGCCTCTATTGCAATGGTCTTAGCGCTCGTAGTTAGTTATATGATCCATAGAACTCGCGGTTTTGGAGCAAAATTACTGGATTTTCTATGCGTTATACCAATAGGATTTCCAGGTATTGTTTTAGCTATGGGGGTTCTAGTAACCTATATAAAAACCCCCATCTATGCTACTCTTTGGATATTGCTTTTGGGTTATATAACCCGGTTCTTTCCATACGGTCAGAGAAATATAGCGTCAATAATGTTAGCCATATCAGAAGAGCTAGATCAGAGTTCTCGAATGGCTGGAGCAACCTGGTTTACAACTCTGCGTAGGATTACAATACCATTGCTAAAACCTGGTATTTTTGCTGGTTGGGTGCTTTTATTTGTTATTTTTCTGCGAGAACTATCAATTTCAATTATTTTGTATTCAACAGGAACTGAAACTCTCTCAGTAGGGGTCTACTATCTAGCTAATTTTGAGAATGAGGCACTTACCTCGGCACTGTCTATGACCCAAACTGTGGTATTGTTGATTTGTATATTTATATTTAGACGTGTTGCGGGCAAAGAAGCTCTAACGGCATAATGTTTTAGAGAGAAGAAATGGCAAGAGCAGAAACAAAGGATGAAAAGTATTTAGTTGTTGATCATCTCATTAAGTGGTTTGGTTCAGACCGGGCAGTTGACGATGTCTCTTTTAGTATTGAGAAGGGTAAATTCCTAACATTACTTGGGCCCTCTGGGTGCGGGAAAACAACAACTCTTATGAGTATCGCGGGTCTTCATACAATAGACTCCGGGGAAATAAGAGTGGGGGATGTAATATATACCTCGAAAGAGAAAAAGATATTTCTGGCGCCTGAAAAAAGAGATATTGGAATGGTTTTCCAGAGTTATGCAATTTGGCCCCATATGACAGTAGCTCAGAATGTTGCTTATCCCTTAGAGATACGGAAAATTGAAAGAGTAGAGATAGACGAACGAGTTGATAAAGTACTAGCACTGGTAGGCTTGACAGAGATGTCGGATAAGTTGGCAACGCAATTATCTGGCGGACAACAACAGCGGGCGTCTCTTGCTCGGGCAATAGTGTCCAATCCACTTCTGTTGTTATTTGATGAGCCTTTATCTAACTTGGATTTAAAACTTCGGGAACAAATGCGAGTAGAGCTCAAGCGGATACAAAATGAGGTTGGTATCACTTCTATTTATGTCACTCACGATCAGTCAGAAGCCTTAGTGATGAGTGACGAAATTATAGTAATGAGCAAGGGGCAAATTGAGCAAAGGGATATTCCACTCTCTGTTTACTCCAAGCCAGCAAATGGTTATGTAAGTCAGTTTATTGGGGTGGCTAACCTCATCGAAGGTACCTTGGCAAAGAAAAATAAAAGTGGCACTGGGGTTGCAGATCTTAATAAAACTATCAAAGGTCTTACTTGCGATTGTGTTTTATCATCAGAGTTGGAGAGTGGTGATGATGTATTAGTTTCTATTAGGCCAGAAAACATCTCAGTTTCCAAAAAGAACACCGGTGGCAAGGGAATAAAGGGCAAAGTGGATTTGGCTATTTTCTTAGGTAATTGTGTTGATTGCCGTATTTCTTCTGATGGCTTTGAGTGGAAAGTACTTTCGCACCCTCGGGAGAATTTACAACAAGGAGACTCGGTTTTTTTACATCTTGATCCAAAACATACTTTGGCGGTTACCCCATGACAGGCAAAACTACACCTATGGTAAATATTACGGGACTGGAAAAGAGATTTGGTCCAGAGGTCGCAGTCCACGGCGTGAATTTGTCAGTAGAAAAGGGTGAGTTTGTGACTTTACTGGGTCCCTCGGGTTGTGGAAAAACGACTACTCTGAGGTGTATAGCTGGGCTTGAGAGACTAGATGCTGGAGAAATAAGTATTGGTGAAAAAATAGTTGTGTCTGCGGGTAAGAATATTTTTCTCTACCCAGAACAACGGGAAATAGGCATGGTGTTTCAGAGTTATGCAGTTTGGCCTCATATGACGGTTTTCGATAATGTTGCTTATGGTTTAAGAGTTAGAGGGTTTGGCTCTGCAGAATTGAAAAAGAAGACTAATTACGCTTTGGAATTAGTTGGCTTAGATCATTTGGCTAGTCGTTTTGCTACAAAATTATCCGGGGGTCAGAGACAGAGAGTAGCTTTAGCTAGGGCAATCTGTTATGAACCAAATGTCATACTTTTTGACGAGCCACTCTCTAATCTGGATGCGAAACTTCGAGAACAAATGCGGGATGAAATAGTAAGGCTACAAAAAGAAGTGGGAATTACTTCAATTTTTGTAACCCACGATCAATCCGAAGCACTGGTAATGAGCGATAGAATAGTTGTTATGGATAAGGCGGTAATCCAACAAATTGGCGACCCCAAAACAATATATGCAAACCCAGCTAATGCCTTTGTGGCCAATTTTATAGGAGTTGCCAACCTTTTCGAAGGTAATTTGTCAGACAGGAAAGGAGGGAATGCCGCAGCAAAAATAGATTTTGGTGGAGCTCTTGGAGTAAAAGAATTGCTTGCTAATGACGTTAGTAATATTTCAAGTAACTCAAAAATTCATCTCTGTATACGACCAGAGGATATGGAGTTGAGTACCAAAAAATTTACAGGAGAATTAGCAAAGAACTCCATTACTGGTAAAGTGATTGAGACGGTTTATTTGGGTAACTTTCTCGAATGTCGAGTAAAAATTGGAAATTATGAAATGATTATACAATTAGATCATTTTGAACAACTTAAAAAAGACCAATCAGTAAATGTTTCATTTAAGGCTGCTCACGGACTTTTGTTGTCAGACTAATAATTTAGCGTAGGTGTGCAGGGTTTAAGCTAAATAGTAAGTTTATAATACTCAGCAGTTGTAAAAATAGAAATATTTCCCAATTTGATTAGAATAGTTTGATGGATATAGAGTTTACAGAAGAGCAAGAAATATTAAGAGCAAGCGTGGGTAAATTGCTGGCGGAGGTCTGTCCACAGGAATATGTTCAAAAATGTGACACTGAGGCAGTACCTCCTAGGGAAGCATATAATAGCCTCGCAGAAAAAGGGTGGTTGGGTTTAATTTTGCCTGAAGAGTATGGTGGGTCTGATGGGTCGACCGTTGACTTAGCAATTTTGTTGGAGGAGGCAGGAAGGCATTATGAGGAACTAGCTGTCTGGATGTTTAGATCGATGGTTTGGGGCGCTTATGCACTGTTGTGTCACGGTTCCGAAAAACAAAAATCCGAATTCTTACCCAGAATTGGGAGCGGTGAGATAACGGTTTGTTTTGGTCTAACAGAACCAGGATCTGGATCAGATGCAACAGCTCTTACCACTTTCGCGGAGAAAAAAAATGATCATTATTTAATTAATGGTCAAAAAGTTTTTACCTCAGGTATGGATATAAGTGATTACTGTCTGCTGGTTGCGAGAACAACTAAATCAAATCGTCAACAGGAGGGTATTACTAACTTTTTCATCGATACAAAAACACCTGGAATAGAAATAAGAAAAATCGAAACGTTAGGGCATCGTGGTATTGGAACAACCCAAGTTTTTTATAACGATGTTAAGATCCCACTGGACAGTGTTTTAGGTGAAGTTGATAATGGATGGAAAGCAGCAGATCAGTATCTCTGGTACGAAAGACTCTCTCTTTCTGCTGCACGCTATGGGGCAGCTTGCTCCGCATTTGACTATGCGTTGGAATATGCCAAAGGTCGAGAGCAATTTGGAAAACCTATTGGTAAATTTCAGGCTATATCCCATAAGTTAGCCGATATGAAGGTTATGCTCGAGGTATCCAAAGTTCTGATATATAAATTTGCGGACCAGGTTGGTAAGGGAAAAGCAACTAGACACGACGCAGCTATACTTAAATTATATACTAGTGAGGCATACAAAACGATTTCAGACCTTGGTCTCCAAATATACGGTGGGTATGGTTATTGTATGGAATATCCAATGCAGAGGTTTTTTAGGGACTCGCGATTGTCGGTAATTGGAGCCGGGAGTTCAGAGATTCAGAGAAACATTATAGCAAAAAGTCTTGGACTCTAAAAAAACATACGACCCCCCTTTAAAGGGCGTTAGGATTATAGAGTTAGGCCAGATTATTGCTGGGACTTACGGTGGGCAGCTTCTCACTGACTTAGGGGCTGAAGTGGTAAAAGTAGAGTCCCCAAAGGGTGATTTAGGTAGGCTTGACTCTATAGCCCCATTTAAGGGGCATAGCGGATTGTTTCTCACATTTAATCGAAATAAAAAAAGTGTGGTAATAGATTTAAAGAAAGAGGCGGGGCTGAAAATTTTTTATGAGCTAGTAAAAAAATCTGATGTTGTTGTGGACAATTTTAGGCCCGGTGTTTTAGAAAAACTTAAAGTTGATTATAAGTCCTTAAAGAAAACAAATAAAAGAATCATCCAGTGTTCTATAACAGGTTTTGGTACAACCGGGAAATATAAGGACCTCCCGGCTCTTGATATAATCATACAATCAATCAGTGGAATGTTGGCGATTACTGGACAGCCTGGTGGCCCACCATCTAGGGTTGGTATACCAATATCTGATCTATCGGGAGGTGTTTTTTCTAGTAGTGGTATACTAGCAGCACTTTATGATCGTGAAAGGACAGGAGAGGGAAGACGAATAGAATTGTCTATGTTCGACTCTATGCTAAGTCTGTTAAGTTATATGGGCACTATGTGGCTTACGAATAGGGAACTGCCGACACCACAAGGGACCAAGCATGAATATACGGTACCCTGGCAAGCTTTCAAAACCTCAGACAACTATGTTGTTATTGCGGCTAGACAAGACATTTTTTGGGAGAAGTTGTGCGACGTAATTGATTCAGAGGAGCTGCGATCTGATCCCAGGTTCGAAACTAACCAAAAGCGCGTAGACAATAAAGAAATTTTAATCCCGCTTCTGGAAGCTATATTTGAGAAACAAACTACTGAATTTTGGCTTGAGCAGTTGAGGGTGGCGGGGGTGCCGGCTTCACCTGTTAATAATTTAGATGGAGTTTTTTCAGAGCCGCCGGTTAACGAGAGGGATATGATTACATCTTATAATCATCCGGAAGTTGGAGAGGTTCGTCTGCCTGGGAACCCAATAAAATTTGAAGGGGTTAGAAAGATAGAATCTACTCCCGCGCCCCTTTTGGGTGAGCATACTGATCAAATATTAAAGAGTTGGCTTAATTTTGACCAATTAGAAATTGATAAACTCAGAGATAAGGATGTAGTGGCTTAGGAGAATTCGTCATGGTAGGAATGTTTTGGGAAGAATGGGATATAGGGGCAGAGTTTCAGACGGCTTCAAGAACAATTACAGAGGCGGATATTGTTAACTTTGCTGGGATATCGGGAGATTATAACCCTCTTCATATTGATGAGGAGTTCTGCAAGCAAACACAATTTGGAACTAGAATTGCTCACGGTCCGTTGGTGTACTCTATTGCCGCAGGTTTGCTTTTTCAGCTCCACCTATATGATGATACTCTTATAGCTTTTTTAGGTTTTGATAGTTTAAAATTTACTTTGCCCGTAAAGATAGGGGATACAGTTAGAGTAAGGGTAGAGGTCCTAGAGAAAAGAGAAACATCTAAACCAGATAGGGGAGTAATGAAGAGATTGCTGCACGTGTTAAATCAAAGAGATGAAGTGGTTCAAGAAGGGGTTCAGGCATTTCTTCTAAAGAAGAAATCCGCAGCTTAGATAATGCAAATAGATCTTTCTAACATTCTATTAAGGAGAAAAAGTTGTCCTATCCTCTGATTACTCTTTATACACCAGGTATTAAACTAGAATTGGCGACTAAGGCCGAAAAATATAACCCAGACTCAATTATAATTGATTTAGAAGATACAGTACCGCCAGACCTAAAAATATCTGTTCGGCGTGATGTTGCAGAGTTGATTCCCGAGTTACCTAATTCGCCTCTGATAAGAGTTAATAATGACGAAAAATATTTAGAGGATGACCTGCGAGCAGTTATAACTCCTGATACTCGAGGAATACTTTTACCCAAGGCAGAGACTATAGATAATCTCGCAAAAGTTGACGCCATTATGACTGAATGTGAGGAAAAATTAGGCCTAGAAGCAAATTCAGTGGTTCTTATATTACTAATTGAATCTGCACTTGGAGTTGTCAGATGTTTTGAGCTGTCCTCATTTTCTAAGAGGGTTCAAAGTGTTGCCTTTGGTAGTGCCGAAGATGGAGATCTACAGGGGGATCTAGGTTGTTCATTTTCCATAGATGGACCAGAATTATTATACGCTAGGTCTAGAGTGCTACTAGAGGCACGCGCTGCAGGTCTGCCCTATGTTTTGGACGGCGCATTTAGTGGAATAGATGATCTCAAGGGCTTTGAGGAAGATTGTGCACTCTCCAAACGTCTCGGTTATGAGGGTCGCACTCTCGTTCATCCTAGCCAAATTGAGCCTGCCAAGAAGATTTATTCTATTTCTGAAGAAGAGGCTAAGTATTATTCCAGAGTAATTAAAGAATTTGAGGCTGCTAGTTCTAAAGGTAATGCCTCGATAAAAGTTGAAGGTAAGCTTATTGACTATGCAATGTACAATAAGGCGAAGTCACTTGTGGAACGTTTCTCTAATAAGAAGTAGAAGGATTAGCTAACAGCTGCTGGGGCTATCGCATCTACATCGGTGACGACATCAATTATTACAGGTCTTTTAGCCTCTAATGCCTGATCGAGAGCTCCAGCAAACTGACCTGGTTTTTCAACTCTCAGTCCCAGTGCTCCTATTTCGTTTGCAATATTGGCAAAATTTACTTTTGTAAAATTCCACATCTTTTTTGCTTCTTCCGTTTGGGTGCCTCCATAAGCTCTGTCAAAACCAGTTTTTGACTGGTTGCCCGCACTATTATTATTAACTACTATTATTGAATTTATATTCCAGCGAACAGCTGTTTCAATTTCAGCAATGTGGTACCAAAAGCCAGCATCTCCGGTAAAACAAACAACAGGTCTTTGGGGCAGAGCGCATTTAGCCCCTAGAGCAGCGGGAAACGCCCAACCAAGGTGCCCCGCGCTTCTAATATAGTCTTGGGACGGGGAAGTAATATCAAACATCCCGCCCATCCACATTCCCGCGTGTCCGGTATCTACTACAATAAGACTATCACTGGGAACCAAGTTTGTTAATTCGCTACACAGTCTTTCCGGTCTTATGGGAACATCCTCAGACTTTAATAAAGTGTCAAAGTCAGAATACCAATTACTTACTATTCTGTTACATTCTTTAACCCAATTTTCTCTATTTTTTCCAGTTGATGTATCCATAAGTGTTAACATTTTTTCGACTACAGTGAGGGCATCACCTTGAACCGATGCTTTTAGAGGGTAGTTTCTTCCTATTTCCGCTGGATCAATATCAATTTGAATAGCTGGTATTCCAACCTCTGGTATATTCCAAAAGTGTGTCGTCATACCTCCAGTTTTTGTACCGATGAAACAAATCGTATCTGCATTTTTTACTATTTGATTAGCCGATCCTCTCGAGTAGGTGCCTACAACTCCAGCTGCAAGCGGGTGGTTAGCTAGGAATGTGTCTTTGCCATTTAGTGAAGTAGCTACAGGGATATTTAATCCCTCAGCAAACTGCATTAGGGCAGCAGATGCCCTGGAGTATTTTACACCACCCCCTGATATGATTACTGGCTTTTTTGCTTTTTGAAGTATATCTAGTGTAGCTAAAACATCCCTCTCTTCTCCTTGGGGCCGGAACGGGGGAACGCTTGTAAATCTCATATCGGTCCGTTGTTCAAGATCAGCCTCCCCGAGATCTACTTGGCCCTCATTTCCTTGGAATTGAAGATGGACTGGTCCTGGACATCCTGAAACAGCTTCTCTATATGCCTGTTCGAGCATATCTGGGAATCTATTTACATTATCAATAGTAGCATTAAATTTAGTAACAGGTTCGAACGCGGGGACATCGTCAACTTCTTGATATACATGTTTAAATTTCGTTTCAGGCAGTCGTCCCCCCGTTAGTGCAATAACTGGAGAATTTGCTAAGAAAGGTTCTCGTAGCCCTGCAGCTATATTCAGTGCACCGATGACTTGAGCCATGCATATAGCTGGCCTGCCAGAGGCCCGAGCGAAGCCATCTGCCATATAGACTGCTGTTTTCTCTGAGTGAACGTGAAGACGGTTTATACTTGTTAGCATTTCCATTTCGACCAATGTCCGTCGTAGAATTGCTGGAACCATAAAGACGTGACTCACTCCGTAGGCTTCAAGCTGCCGAGCGAGAAAGACAGCGCCCGTTTTTTTATTCATTGTTATTCTCCAAAAGAAACTAAGTGACTATTTTATGGCTAATGGATTTATGGGTGAACCGACAGCGCCAGTTATCGGCAGGGCAGGAGCCACGAACATAAACTCATATGAATTATCTTCTGCACAGTCTTCGGCTAGGTCTTTTAAATAAAATATTTCACCCATCGTTAATCCCATTATGGGGATCGCAATCCAGTGCCATGGCTGATTAATACCCTTTTCACTCTCATTTGGCCTTACTTCGCACCCCCACGTATCAGAGGCAAGCCCAGCCATTTCTTTCTCCTTTATCCAGTCTAGTGTTTCAAACGAAAAGCCTGGAGCGTCTCCACCTGGGTATCCATCCCAAGAGCCGGCTTTTAATTTAGCTTCCATTTGGCCTGTTCTAACGATTACAAAATCACCTTTCTGTATTTCTACATCATGGAATTTTTCAGCTTCTTCCAAATCATTGCATGTAATGCCGTATCCATCTTCAAGCGCATCAACTTCCTTTACCTTTGGAATATCCAAGAGAACACCTCTACCAACCATCTTACTTTTAGTTTTTTCTATTCCACATTTTTGTGCACCGGCAGATGTGACTTCCCTGCAATCATAACCATTCCACATAGAATCTTCATAAAAAATATGACCCAGTCCATCCCACTGAGTGCCGCACTGTAAGGGCATCACGACCATATCATCGGAGGCCCTAATTCCCCTATGATCCAGTACCCCAGAGTATGCGTCTGTACCTGTGCGAAGCATAGTATGAATAGGATTTGTTCGTCCCATTGCTGGGTAAGAGGTTTTTGCACCCTGGGGCCCATTATTATCAAAGTTTAGTGCTAATGAAATTACCTTCCCTTTTTTTACTAGTTTTGCCGCATTAATAATGTCATCTGGTGATGTAAAGTTTAATGTGCCAATCTCATCATCTTTACCCCATTTGCCCCAATTTTTATATTTTTCTGATGCTTCCGTTAAATCTTGTCTCGTTATTACCTTTTTATTCATTGGTTCCTCTTTAGTCTGATTAAAGTTAACTACCCGTGATCGTAATCAGAGAGCACTGTACCCTCTTCAACATAAATGTCCTTTTTATAATTTTTAGGTTTACCATTATTTATAGTTTCCAGCAGCCAGTCAGCTATTGAAGGATAAATTTCTTCTGCCACCTCACCCATGGGGTGAAAAATCCCCTCATATAACCACAATTCGCTAGGTCCACCGAGAGAACTGCGAAAATTCTCAATATCTTGTGGTGTGCAAAGTTCATCCATATCTCCAGCCACAAGAAGATGAGGCACATCTATTTTTTTAGCTAAGTCAGGCAACAAATCTAGCCGCTCTACAAACTTATTAAATTCTTGTTCATTCGTATAACCAGCCATATACATGAATATCCGTTTAAAGTTTGGCTGAGCCTGTTCAAAAATTAAGTCAAATGTTCCCACATTAGCCATTTGACCGACGACAGCTTTAATCCTTTTGTCATGTGCGGCCACTTGTACTCCCCAGCGAGAACCCATACTGGTGCCGAATACGGCAATTTTTTCTGGGTCTACGTCGTCCCTTTTAATTAACCAATCAACCACCTTCTCTGCAGCTAACGCATAATTATTTTCATCTTGCCATACAGCATTAATGTTACACTCTCCTTGGCCGGGCCCATCCATTGAGCAAATATTCATACCCCTATTAGCAAATTTGTTATTGAATGGATTAGGATAATCTTCCTTGACTTGATCCATCCCTGGTAAGTATAGAATAGTTGGCTTGGGTCCCTCACCGCTAGCTTTATGAAATACGAAGTAGGTGTTTTTACCTTTCTCAAATTCGACAGAGTCAGTTATTATATTACCTTCTGACAAAAGAACCATCTCATCATAACACTGTCTCAGCCCATCATACCATTTTTCTTTATTGGCATCCTTGTGGACTGGGATTAGATGTTGAGCTCGACCATAACAAAGGGCAGCCCGGTGAAAAAATCCAGCGGCTGTATCCATTCGACCTTTACTTTTGTAATGATTGGCTGATCTCTCCAGAGTTTGAGCTCTTTTTCCCCATGATTTAGGAAACGACCTTCTGCCTGTTACTTTTGAATAAACAGCGTTCAAGTCTTCCAGTTTAAATCCTCTATCAAGACGGGTTCCCATAATTCCAGGATGGAGTACATCTTCATTATCAGAGAGCATCAGAAAATTATCAAATATCCAACCCTGTTCACCTCTTAATTGCGGTTTTACCATTTTTTCTTTTCTCCTAATTTTCCAGGTAGTTTATGTGTTAACAACAAATACCTCTGAGGCCCAGTCGGCCATAT
>PTLG01000055.1 GCA_002937995.1 Alphaproteobacteria bacterium MarineAlpha3_Bin7
CTTGTCACGATTGGAGGTGCATCAGTTGGAGAATACGATCTTGTTCGGCCCGTCTTAATAAAAAAAGGTCTAAAAATTAAGTTTAATAAAGTGGCAATGCGGCCTGGCAAACCATTAATTTTTGGAACAATTGGCAAACTGCCAATGTTCGGGTTACCTGGCAATCCAGTCTCGGCTGGCGTTACTGCAATACTGTTTTTAAAGCCAGTTATAAAATTAATGTTAGGACAAAAACTGAAGAAAAATAATTTTGAGAATGCCTTTTTAACACGAGATATTCCAAAAAATGATCTCCGCCAAGACTATCTAAGAGCTAAGCTTACTTCAGGAAGGGATGGGCGATTGAAGGTAACTCCCTTTTTAAAGCAAGATAGTTCGATGCTAGCCACATTTACGGCATCTGACTGTTTAATATTGCGTAAACCTTCAGCAAAGCTCCTAAAGGCTGGCAGTAAGGTCCAAATAATTTATCTAAGTACAGATTGACTTTATCTAATTTTTATAAAATATATTGACACAAAAGATGAACTAAAGTAGAACAAAATAGCAATTTTTTGTTTCTTCTTTGTATTTGTTAACAATTATAAATAGGTTTCCACATGTTAACCAAAAAACAGCATACATTGCTAGTATACATACAGGACTATGTTTTAGGAACCGGTGTCTGCCCTTCTTATGAAGAAATGAAGGTAGCCCTGAATCTAAAGTCTAAATCAGGTATTCATCGACTCATCTCTAATTTAGAAGACAGGGGATATGTTAGGCGACTTCCTAATAGGGCCAGAGCACTTGAAGTTCTAAAATCTCCAGATAATAAGCAACAAGAACAACCTGCTGGCAAGATAGAGGGGCAGTATTCAAATAATGTAGTTTCATTGAAAAATGTAACAAGAAATACAGATACTGTTAACCTGCCATTATACGGAAAAATAGCGGCTGGTACTCCACTTGAAGCAATTAGCAATCCAGGACAAAACATACCCATACCGGGTAATATGGTAGGAAACGGTGAACATTATCTTCTGGAAGTAGATGGCGACTCCATGATTGAGGCAGGGATCCATGATGGTGATACAATTCTTATTGAACAGTGCGACTCCGCATCGATAGGAGAGATTGTTGTAGCACTAATAGATAATGATGAAGTCACGCTAAAAAAATTAATGAGCAAAGGCGAACGTATTGCGTTAGAGCCAGCAAATAAAAGCTTCCAAACTCAAATTTATTCTCCAGACAGGGTCGTAATTCAAGGTCGATTAGCAGGCTTACTAAGAAGTTATTAATAACTGTAGTCCTTAGTGCACTTAGCTAATAATATGGGATAAATTTACCTAAAAATATGTAACTTCAAATAATATTATTAGAAATTAAACTGCTAGCTAACTATAATATTTAATTAGTGTTTTTGTTTTTTCTAGAATAACAAACTAGGAACGTAATAATATGCAAGAATCAGTTGTAACTAGATTTGCACCCTCCCCAACGGGACTGCTTCACATAGGGGGAGCCAGGACAGCGCTTTTCAACTACTTGTTTTCGAGACATTATCAAGGAAAATTTCTACTAAGGATCGAAAATACTGATTTAAAGAGATCTACCAAAGAGGCAACAAATGCAATATATGAAGGGCTTAATTGGCTAGGATTAACTTGGGACGATGAGCCAGTTTCACAAGTTTCTCGCAAAGGAAGGCACCTAGAGGTCGCTGAACTACTTATCAGCAATGACATGGCCTATAAATGTTTTTGTACTCCCGAAGAACTTAAAATAATGAGAGAAAAATCAATATCTGCTGGAGGTTTTGGAGGATATAACGGGAAATGCCGTAATGTAGACGCTTCCAAGCACCCCCCAAATTTGTCCCCATCTATTAGGCTTAAAACAAATAATGAAGGAAAAACATCTATAAAGGATTTGATACAAGGAAATGTGGAAGTCTCAAATAAAGAAATAGATGATATGGTGCTCGTTCGATCCGACGGAACACCTACCTACATGCTTGCAGTTGCTGTCGATGATCATGACATGAAAATTACCCATGTCATCAGAGGAGATGACCACCTAACAAATACATTTCGTCATATCCAAATATACCAAGCCCTTGGTTGGAAAGTTCCTTACTTTGCACATATACCCTTAATACATGGATCTGACGGAAAAAAACTATCTAAGCGACATGGAGCTCTCGGGATTCATAACTATAAAGAAGACGGTATTCTGCCACAAGCTCTTAACAACTATCTACTTAGGCTAGGGTGGTCTCATAAGAATCATGAAATCATAAACTTAAAAGAAGCAATCAACTGGTTCGAACTAAAAAATGTGGGGAAATCCCCATCTCGTTTTGATATGGATAAACTCAACCATCTTAACGCACACTACATCAGTTCCTCAAAAAATGACAAATTATTGGAACTGATCACTCCAATTCTGAATGATTTTTTAGGTTTTAATATTCCGATAGAAGTTAAGAAAAAGGTCTTACTGGCAATGGATAACCTAAAAGTAAGAGCAAAAACGCTCAATGAATTAGCCGAGGATGCTAGTATTTATGCTTATAATGTACCGATCAGAATTGAAGAAAAAGCGTTAACAGTGCTGGATCAATCAACAATAAATATGCTAAACCTTACTCGCAATTTGTTGGACCGAATAACTGACTGGACTAGCGAGGAACTTGAAGCTGCTATTACAAGTGTTGTAAATGAAAATAAAGTTGGTTTTAAAGAAGTAGCTCAACCAATAAGAATAGCAATAACTGGTAGCCTTAAATCTCCCTCAATCCACGAAGTATTAGCAAATTTGGGAAGAGATACTTCGCTCGAGCGTATAGATGATTTTCTGCGAAGGTATAAGACTTCTTAATCATGGCTACTAGGTGAAGGAAATAGAAAATGAGCAAAAGTTCTACTAAAAAATCAAAAAGCTTCACTCTTACCGAAAATTCAACCGGCAACTCCTTTGAGCTACCAGTGCTAGAGGGCTCAGTGGGACCAAGGGTAATAGATGTGCGAAATTTGTATGCAGAAACTGGTTGTTTTACTTATGATCCTGGATACACGTCAACTGGCAGCTGTGAATCAACAATAACTTATATTGATGGTGAAGATGGTGTGCTTCTTTATAGAGGTTACCCGATACAAGATCTAGCAGGGAAATGTGACTACCCCGAGATTTGCTATCTTCTTTTGTATGGGGAGTTACCTACAGAACTTCAAAAATCAAAATTCGAGGACAACATAACCCACCACACTATGTTACATGAACAAATAAGTACATTTTATAGGGGTTTTAGAAGAGATTCACACCCCATGGCAATAATGTGCGGAGTTGTTGGTGCTCTCTCAGCATTCTACCACGATAGCTTAGATATAGCAGATCCAAGCCATAGGATGATTGCCTCATATCGAATGATTGCCAAAATTCCTACAATTGCGGCTCAAGCCTATAAATACTCAATTGGGCAGCCCTTTATTGCGCCCCGAAATGATTTATCTTACTCAGAAAATTTCTTACATATGATGTTTGCAACACCCGCAGAAAGCTATGAGGTTAGCCAAACACTTGCCAAAGCTATGGATCGTATATTGATACTTCATGCAGATCATGAACAAAATGCCTCAACATCTACCGTTCGCCTAGCTGGATCCAGTGGAGCCAATCCTTTTGCATGCATAGCAGCGGGAATAGCTTCCCTTTGGGGACCAGCACATGGTGGCGCCAATGAGGCCGTCTTAAATATGCTAGAAGAGATTGGGCATATAGATAACATCCCAAAATTTATAAAGAAAGCTAAGCATAAAGAGGATCCATTTCGACTTATGGGCTTTGGCCACCGGGTTTATAAAAATTTTGATCCAAGAGCAAAGATAATGCAACAAACCTGCCACGAAGTGCTGGAGGAACTAGGTATTAAAGATGAGCCCCTTTTAGATCTGGCTATGGAACTAGAGAGAATAGCTCTTGAAGACGATTATTTCATTGAGAAAAAACTATATCCTAATGTAGATTTTTATTCAGGCATAATATTTAAGGCAATGGGTATACCAGTTTCAATGTTTACCGTTCTATTTGCTGTGGCTCGCAATGTAGGTTGGATTGCTCAGTGGAACGAAATGGTTGAAGATCCAAGCCAAAGAATAGGAAGGCCAAGACAACTATATTTAGGAGAAACAGAGAGAACCTTTGTGGAATTGAAAAAACGCAAGTAATTTTTTGTTTTCTAACGCTCTATAAGCTCTATCTTATATCCATCTGGGTCTTCAACAAATGCAATTATTCTCTCCCCTCCTTTCATAGGACCAGCTGGCCTGGGAATACGAACGCCCTCTTCCACCAACATTTTACAAACCCCATAAATATTGTTAACACCAATAGCTAAATGTCCAAATGCATTACCCATTTGATACTGCTCTTGCTGGTCCCAATTGTGGGTTAGCTCAATAACCGTAGAATCTTTTTCAGGGCCATACCCCACAAAAGCAAGCGAAAAACGCCCTTCAGGAAATTCTTTTCGTCTTAATAACTTCATTCCCATTAAGCGGGTATAAAAATCTATTGACTTTTCTAAGTCATAAACCCTTATCATTGTATGCAATAGTTCATAGTTATTATTCATATTATGCTTACCTTTCTCTAAAAACAGGCAACAAAAAGATTGACTTAAGTAACCTGTTTTAACACTGCCTTTGCAGCTACTTCACTAGGCCTACCCTCACTGTTTTGAAGCCGTTCAGCAAGTAAACTAAAATATTTTAATTGCTTTTGCCTAATGCCTGAGTCTTGGATTATCTCCAGAAGCTTACTAGAGATATTGGAAGGAGTGCACGCCATCAACAATAATTCAGGCACTATCTCTCTATCAAACAATACATTAACCAAATTCACATACTTAGTTTTGACTAGCAAGTTGGCTAACAGGTTGGTTATCCAACTCATTTTATACATGGTTACATTTGGAAGGTTGGCCAGTGCAAGCTCTAGGCATACTGTACCAGAGGCAGCTAGAGCTACATTACAGGCTGCCATAGCATTATATTTTTCTTCATCAGTTTCTGTAAAATAAATATCAAACTCCCAAGTCTTCACCATATTTTTAACCGTATCTGCTACGATGGGTGATACGGGAATCACTAATTCAATTTGGCCTATTTGGGAATGAACCCTGTGTATTACCTCTTCCATAATAGGCAAATGGCGCTTCACCTCATTTAATCTACTTCCAGGTAATAAACAGATTAATAGGGCATCATCTCTCAAAGCATTTCTATTTCTAAATTCTTTTCCTATTCCCTTTAACACACCAGACTCCATAACAGAATGACCCACACACTCTGTTTTGAGACCAACGCCCCCAAAGTAACCTATTTCAAAGGGAAATAAGGTGAGTAAAAGATCTAAGTACTTTGCCATCTTTTTTGCTCTTCCCGGCTTCCAAGCCCATACCGAAGGAGCTACGTAATGTATACAACAAGTATTTTTTGATTTAACTTTTTTAGCAACACGTAAAGAAAAATCTGGACAATCAATTGTTATTAAAACTTCTGGCTCTAATTTGTCTATATAGCTTGCAACCTGCCTAATTCTTGAAATGATCGTTAATAAATTGGGTAAAATCTCAGAAAAACCTGTATAGGCTATTTCACTAATAGGAAATAGACTTTCCAGCCCTTTTTTTTGCATTTGGAGACCTCCGACTCCATAAAATTTAATAGGCCTCTGGCACTGATAATTAAGAGCAGTCATTAATCTTGAGCCAATAATATCACCGGATGCCTCTCCAGCTATTATAGCAATCTTTAGAACTCCCTTTTCTATTTTGGTTACGTCTACACTAACCAAAAACAGCCCAAGCTTGTCGGCTAACCTAATTACTTCCTCTCTATCCACAATCAATGAATTTTTAGCTTCAACCGCTACCCCCGCAAAATTATTTTTAAACGCTAATTCAATTGTCTCGCAACCTATAGTTGGCAAATCTACTCTACGTTCTTGATTTGGTTTTAACGTCTTGACTAAAACTGCACATTGTAAATTTTGGGTAGCCTTAGCACTGGCAGAAATAAGTTTATTAGTACCATACTTGTCCTCCACACTTATCAATTCCCCGTCTGCTACAACAACAGCTTGACCCAAATCTCTAGAACCCAGATCTCTCGCGAATTCAATTCCCAGATAAATATTCTCAAAATCACTCTCAGTGGGAGAAATAGCACCTAAAACTCCGGGTAAAGGCGATAATAATTCTTCCAAAATATTATCTATACCAATAACATTAAATCCTTCTCCCTCAAATTCTTTGATTATCGAAGTAATAATCGCATTATCACCTGCAAAAAATTGCTTCAATGAGAGAATAATAAATTTTATTCCACGTAAATCAGGAAATGCATTAAATAAAGAAGGTCGTTTTACTGAACCAACCATAACTATTTCTTTAATGTTATTTTTCTTGAGCAATCGAATTAGTTTACCAGCTGCACCTATTCTAACCCACTCGTGCTCGAATTCGTTTAAAAGATTCGGATCTGCATTACCCTTAAGTGCAATAACAATGAATTCCCTGCCTTCTTTTCGGCAGTGACTGGCTATTCTAACGGGTAATCTGCCACCACCAGAGATTATAGCTAATTTAGGCTGCATCCTCAAACAACGGCTGGCAAATTGCTCGATTTGAGTCAGCCCTAATAAAGTCCACTATCTCCATTACAGGCTCAATATGACCAAAAAGCTCGGAAACATCGTCCAATCGCTCCGCTTGAGTCCCCTCTTGGGCAAAAATAAGTCTATAAGCTTTTCTCAGATCCTTGATGGCATTATTAGGGAACTTACGCCGTTTAAGCCCAACCAAATTTAGCCCAGACAAGTGGGCTCTGTTTCCCATCACGGTTCCATAAGGTATTACGTCATTCTCAACACCCGACATACCCCCTATCATAGCATGTCGCCCTATTCTCACGAATTGATGTACAGCAGAACAACCACCAACTATCGCCCAGTCACTAATTCTTATATGCCCGGCCAAAGTTACGTTATTTACTAAAATAACATTATCCCCTATACGACAGTCGTGGGCCACATGCGCCCCCACCATGAACAGGCATTTATCACCTGTACTTGTTAACATTCCGCCTCCACTCGTACCCGGATTCATAGTAACATTTTCACGAATAATATTATGCTTGCCGACAACTAACCTAGAAGATTCGCCTGAAAATTTTAAGTCTTGAGGCTCTAGACCCACACAGGCAAATGGGAAAATCTTTGTACCTTCTCCAATTGTTGTTCTGCCACCGATAACCACATGAGACACTAACTCAACACCCTCATCCAATTGCACATTTTCTCCGACACTACAAAATGGGCCCAGCTTAACTCCATTTGCTAATTTAGCTTTAGGATGAACAACAGATGTTTTGTCAATTTTCATTGTTATCTGCTACCATTGCCGTAAATAATGATTCCGCAACAAGTTTATCACCCACAAACGCTTCACCACTAAATTTCCAAACATCTCCCCTTACTTGTTTTTTGTTAACTATAATATTCAGTGTGTCTCCTGGCACTACGGGCTTACGGAAGCGAGCGTTTTCAATTGACATAAAATATACTAATTTACTGCTCAAATCCTCTTTCAAAGAAACTACTACAAGGGCAGCCGCAGTCTGCGCCATAGCCTCTACAATCAACACCCCGGGCATAACTGGTTTAGCTGGAAAATGCCCCTGAAAAAACTGCTCATTTATAGAGACATTCTTTATACCTACCGCTGATTCCCCTGGGTTAACATCTGTAAGACGGTCTATCATTAGAAAAGGATATCTGTGCGGAATATTATTTAAAATATCCTCAATATTCATATCTATTCGCTTACTCGAACTCATACCACTATTATACCTATTTTTTTCTTTCAGCTAATTTATTTAGAGTTGCTAACCTTGTCCAATGTAACCTTGCATCTACCGCTGGATTTCCTAATACTTTTTTTCCTGATTTTAAATCCTTAGTCACGGAGCTCTTTCCCCCAATTTGAACCTTGTCTCCAATATTTATATGTCCTGCTATAGCTGTTTGCCCACCAATCATAACATAATCACCAATACTGGTGCTACCCGCCACACCAACTTGTCCAGCAAAAAGACAACCGCTGCCTACTCTAACATTGTGTGCAATTTGAACCAAATTATCAATCTTAGTTCCGTTACCAATCTCAGTATCCAACAACGACCCTCTATCAATACACGAATTAGCACCTATCTCAACATTATCCCCAATCAAAACGCATCCTAGCTGAGGCACCTTTCTATGACTGGGGAAGCCGGGCGAAAAACCATAACCATCCTGCCCTATTCTAACACCAGTATGAATAATATTGCTATCTCCAATAACACAATAACAAAGAGTCGAATTAGGTCCAATCCAGGTATTTTCTCCTATAATAACCGCTCTACCTATTGTAGTATTCGCACCGATGAAGCAACCACTACCTATAACTGCGTCATCATTGATTATAACCCCTGGAGAAATAGAAACATTTACGCCAATTTTAGCTTTATTAGATATGGCCGTATTTGACGAGTCAAAGCAGGAAAAAGATGCCTCTGGATAAAAAAGTTCAGCAATTTTTGCGAAAGAGTCATGGGCATTATCACACTCAACAACAATTGAGTTAGATGGGGCTCTTCCAGTTAAATCTGGAGGCAACAAAAGCAAACCCGCCTGGGTATTTTCCAACTCACTTGCATATCGTCTATTATCTACGAAGGCAACGTCACCTATCTCAGCACTGGTTAATGCCGAAACATCACTAAGTATTCTTTTATTATCAGGATTTTCTATTAATTTTCCGCCACAACTTTCAATTACTTGGGCAATACTAAAGGGCCCCCTATTACTATAGAATCTTGGATCCGCCACTTATTAATTCTTAACCTTAGAGAGATTATCAGGAATCCTAAAACTCTTTTTACGCTTATTTAAAGCTGCAATAACCAATTCAGTAATATTCAGAAAATCTGCCCTAACCAGAACCTCTCTTTGCCTAAGTATTAATGTAAAATTATGTTTCGTAGCAACATCCATAATTGCCTTTACTCTCTCTTTTTCAAAAACCCTCGTACCGAAGGCCCTTATCTTAATAAACTCTTGATTCCTCTGCTGAACTTTCCTTTGCAATTCAATTGTTCGTTTCCTGAGTGACTGCATCTTTTCATTGAATTTATCCTTAGAGAGCACATCTCTCTGCTTTTCAAGGTTTTCACTCATCTCTCTAATTTTTCCTTCTTCCTTTTTTATTTCTGCCCTGAACATTTTTCTCTTTTTGTCAATCTGACGCGCTATATCTTTACTCATAAAAGATTTACGGGTCACCTCTGCGAGGTCTACAATACCGAGTTTAACAACAGCCTTTTTATTATCCTGAGCAGCAACAGTAAATGAGCCCAAAATAACTAGGAGCAAAAAAACACTTTTTAGAAAAATTTTGCTAATAAAAATCATTGTTATTAAAATCGGGTCCCAATATTAAAACGAAGTTTTTCTTCCTCATCCAAATCTTCTTTTTTTACAGGATGAGCAAAATCTAGGCTAACAGGACCAAATGGAGACACCCAGCCTAAACCCATCCCAATAGAAACCCTTGGGGTATTGTTATCAACAACATTAGCATTACTAGGAGATACTCCAGTTACCCCACCAAAATCAGAAAACAACCTACCTCTAATAGCAAAATCCGCCGGAAGTCCGATTGGCATAGACGTCTCAACATATCCATTATAGATAAACTCTCCCCCTAGGGCATCTAACGTTGTTTTGTCTCTCGGACCAACCCCACCCTGCGCAAAGCCCCTTAGGGTAGAACCACCCAAGAAAAATCTCTCTGGGATTTGAACATCCTCCGAAATACCCAGTATATGTCCCAACCTAAGGTGAGAAGCAATAAGCCAATCTTTAAAAGGAGTATAGTAATTCGTCCCAGAAAGGTCATTTCTAAAATAAGATACGTCGCCTCCCAAACCTGCCAAATCGTTACTCATTGATACTTTGTTCCCTATCGTAGGACTTAGCTTACTATCTCTGGTATCATGAACAATAACGTGGCCTAATTCTGAAATTTGCCGAGTCCCCTCTTGAGCTTTAATTAGGCTAGAAGCGTTTGCAGCTACCTTTGTTATATCCGTTACTGTATAACCATACTCCCAACTTTGTCTAACCTCCTCACTCAAAGAAAAAGATGTACGCACACCTGCTCCCGTATTCTTTAAATCATAACTACTAACATCCTGCCTATCGCGTTCTATGTGAAACAGGTCAAAACCAGCAGCTACATCCCGTCCACGAAAATATGGCTCAGTAAATGACAAACTAAAGGCGGTCTTCGATGCTGCTAGCTGAGTAGTTAAACTCAAATTTTGCCCTTTTCCAAGAAGATTTCTCTCTCTTAACGTGAGATCAATAAGGGGGCCAGCATCTGTGCCATAGCCGACTCCAAAATTTAATGAACCAGTAGATTTTTCCTCAACCTCTAGATCAACTTCAACCTTATCTGGAGTTGAACCTCTTTTGTTTTTAATAGTAACCTTATTAAAAAAGTTTAGATCTTGTATTTTTTGTCTAGACTGTGCGAGTTTAGCTGAATTAAACGCGTCCCCCTCGACTAGCTTAAACTCCCTCCTAATAACGGAGTCTGCTGTTCGTACATTTCCCTGAATATTAATTCTGTCAACAAAAACTCTATTACCCTCTTTCACCAGAAAGGAAACATCAACCTCTTTTGATTTAGCCCTCTTATTTAATTCTGGCCTAACTCTTACAAAGGCGTACCCACGTGTACTTACAGCCTTTTCTATAGCCTCAGCGGTACCTTTTATAACTGTATTATCAAACCAGCCTCCTGTTTTTGCTTCTACTAGAGGCAATAATTCTTCATTCTTAACTTCTGGCACACCATTGTTTACATTAATTTTCCCAAATTTATATCTCTCCCCTTCCTTTATGGAGAACGTTAAAAAGAAGGCTTTTTTGTCTGGTGTTAATTCCGCCACAGAAGAAATAACTTCAAAATCCGCATACCCCTTAGACAGATAGAAATCCCGAATCAGACTTTGGTCAGCCTTCATTCTACCTGGATCATAATTATCGCTTGATGAGAGAAACCTGTACCATCTCGACTCTTTTGTTAAAATGACACCTCTCAAGTCCTCATCATCAAAATTTTTGTTGCCAATGAATCGAATGTTTGCAATTTTTGTTAACGGACCTTCCTGAATCTCAAAAACTAGGTCTATACGATTTTGCGGTCTTGTAATAATTTTCGGTGTAACAATCGCACCAAATCTTCCATTAGCCCTATAAACATCTATTATTCGTTTTACAGCTTTTTGAACTCGAGTTCTCGAATAAACTACCCGTGGCTTTAGTGAAATTTCAGGTTCTAGAACTTTATCCTCTAACCTGAGATTACCCTCAAAGGCAATTCTATTTATCACTGGATTTTCGACAACTTTTACTAAAAGTGAATTAGAAACCCTAGTTACAGCTACATCAGAAAAATAACCTGTAGCATATAGGCTCTTAAGAGTCTGATTCATCAACTGTCTATCAAAGGATTCACCAACCCTAAGAAGAAGATAAGACTGTATTGTTAATGCCTCGATTCTCTGATTACCTTCAATAATAATCTTTTCAATAGGTCCTGAATTAGCTGCCGCACCCAGACAACCAAAGTTCAAAAACCCTATAAGGCAAATAACCGTAAGTGTTTTCTTAAAATTTATCAAAATATTCTTACCCAAACAAATTGGAAACATAATTAATAAAACCCAAATTAATGAAATCGTTCCAAGTTACAAATAAAAATAGCGCAATTACCAATGCAAAACCAACCCTAAGTCCATATTCTTGGGTTTTTTCGGCTAATGGTTTTCCCCTCAATGCCTCAAAAAAATAAAAAGCCAAGTGACCTCCGTCCAGCATTGGTATGGGAAATAAATTAATTAAACCTAAATTAATAGATAGAATTGCAAGAAATGATATATAATTGGCAAACCCCTGATCAGCTACCTTCCCTGATATGTCAGCAATACGAAGTATACCGCCAAGTTCAGACGTTGATTCCTTGCCTATAAAAATATTTCCTACAAAAACTAATATTCTTTTAGAAAATTCGTAAGTTTTAACACAACCATTTAATAAAGATTCGCTAAAGCCCTGCTTTATATTAACTAATTCTCCTGGATCACCAGTAATTCCTAGCCGACCCACTTTTTTATACTGACCATCAATTTTGATATCTGTCGGCTTTGGTATAACATTTAGTATCTTTTCTTTTTTTCCACGAAGTATTTTAACTGATAATTTCTGCCCAGCACTAGCCTCAACAACTTTTTTAAGTTCAGCAAAATATAAAATATCCTTACCGTTTATAGCCAATATCTGATCACCCGCGCTAAAGCCGGAATGATAAGCTGGACTATCTGGTAACACACTGCCAACAACAGACAGTTGTTTGTCATTAACAGGTGTCGGAACTCCAACCGCAAAAAACAATATGGCGAATGCTAAAATAGCAAAAATGAAATTAATAGCTGGCCCAGCAGCAACAATATAGGCTCTGTGACTGAGACGTTTGTGGTAAAAAGATACCTTCCTCTCTGCTTCTGTCATTTCTCGCTCGGATTGACTATCTTCATCCCTTATAATTGCATCGCCTTCACCAAACATCTTAACGTATCCCCCTAGGGGGATGGACGCTATTTTCCATCTTGTTCCATTTTTATCAGTCCACCCAAAGATCTCCCTACCAAACCCAACCGAAAATATCTCAACTCGTACTTTACACCAACGGGCGACAATATAGTGCCCAAACTCGTGAACAAATACTAAAATAGTAATACCTATCAGAAATGTGAGTATCGGGTTCCACAAAAAACTCAAGATGCTCTGAGTTACTAAAATGATATCCATATTAACCAAGCCAGTAATTATTTATATCTAAATAACAGAATTTTTACAATTTACCATATTTTCTGCAATTTTTCTGCCCTCTAAATCAATATGTACTATATCCTCAATAGTTTTTGGTTCCTTAAACTGGGCGACACTAAGCACATCTTCTACTATTTCTGCTATTTCAATGAAACTTATCTTATTCTCTAAAAAGCTAGAAACTGCTATTTCATTAGCAGAATTAAGCAAAATTGGACCAATTTTCCCAGCTTTGAGAGCATTTTGGGCAAGCTTAATAGCTGGAAACTTCTGAAAGTCTGGTTTTTCAAAAGTTAGTGATGATATTTCTGTCAGATTAAGGCTCTCAACAGGCGTCTCCATACGATCCGGCCACCCAAGGGCATAAGATATGGGAATACGCATATCCGTGCTACCTAATTGCGCAAGCACAGAACCATCAACATAACTTACCATACTATGAACAATTGACTGAGGATGAACAAGAATTTCTATCTGATCAATATTAACTGGGAAAAGATGAAAGGCCTCAATAAGCTCTAAGCCTTTATTCATCATGGTTGCAGAATCAATTGTAATTTTCGGGCCCATACGCCAATTTGGATGTGCTAAAGCCTCTCTTGGCTTAACTTTAGCCATTTCTTTAATTGTTTTTTCTCTGAAAGGCCCCCCAGATGCAGTAAGAATAAGGTTTTTTACAGCTCGGGTTTGATCAAAATCAAAAACCTGAAAAATTGCGTTATGTTCTGAATCTACCGGAATTAATACACCACCGGAATTTTCCACCTCACTAATTAATAAGCTGCCAGCACAAACCAAACACTCCTTATTTGCCAATGCTATTGTTGCACCCCTCTTCGCCGCCCTCATAGTCGGAAGCAAACCAGCTGTACCCACTATAGAGGCCATTACCAAGTCTGTGTCTAGATCAGCAGCTTCAATAAGTCCCTCATTACCAGCCTCCACCCTTACTGGAAAACCATCTAACTCTTTGATCAAATCACTATACTGTTCTTTGTTACCTATAACCAATAACTCTGGCTGATGAAACTTGGCCTGCTTTGCTAGCAATTTAACG
>PTLG01000056.1 GCA_002937995.1 Alphaproteobacteria bacterium MarineAlpha3_Bin7
TTATTTCTAAAAAAAGATGTTAATGGTTTAACCACTGTCTCTGACACCCAGTTAACCACTGTGGGTGCAAGAGAACCAATTTGTGTGTCCGGGTTGGGTGTTGCTTCTTTTACCGTTAGAAGAGCCAAGCAAGATAAAAACAATATGCAGCATAAAACAGAAAAAGTAATCTCCCAGTAATTTTCAAACCCCATTTCTTGGAGCGCTTCAGCTAAGTAAAGTGCCACTACTCCACCAACTTTGTAACCAGTCCACCAGCCAATGACAGCCATAGCTGCACCAGCCGCCATCACTTCTTTTTCCTGTTTTTTTACCTGCTCTATTCTGAGAGCGTCGATAGCAATGTCTTGAGTGGCTGAAAAAATGGCTATGATCAACCCTACTCCTATTATTACATGTAGATTGTTTGTGGGGTCGATTTGCCCCCAAGCAAGAAGTGATAAAAAAATAATCATTTGGCACAGTATTATCCAGGATTTTCGGCGCCCAAATCGCAGGAACAAAAAAGGTATTTTTAAATTATCGATAATAGGAGCCCACAAAAAGTTTATAGCATAGACGCTGAATATGAGCCCGGCCCATCCTATGGTGCTGCGACTAAGGCCCTCTTCTTTTAGCCACAAAGATAGCCCTGTTGCTATTAAAACCCATGGAAATCCGCTGATTATCCCAAGCAGAAAAATCTTAGCCATTCTAATATCTTTATAAACTTTCAAAGAATTATTGGCTTTAGTCATTGTTTTTACTTAGGTTTAATAAGCTTGAGACAGCTTCTAAAACAGCGGCCTCATCTATTCGAGCTACACACGGATATATGTTGTTCTCCAAAGGCTTTGAGCAGACACCCAGACAACTCTCACATTCCATAGGAGTATATAAAAACTTCACATTTTCTGGTGTTGTTTCCTCTGAGTAGGGCACAATTTCTCTTACGTATGCGGCGCTGGCCAGGCAGAGCGTTGGAATCCCTAACATAACAGACAGATGCATGAAAGCCGTATCAACGGATATAACTAGTTTAACAGTTTCGAGGAAGGGAATAATTTTTTCGAAAGACTCATTGTTAAAAAATACGCCTGGCACTTTTAACAAACTAGCTATGCCAGGGTTTTCGGCTAGCTCTCGAGACGTGCCTACCACTGTTATTGGATATCTTTTATCTATTAAAGTGGCAATGGAGTGAAAAAACTCTGGGGGAATCTGTTTTTCAGCGACGGCGGAAAAAGGAACAAAAACAATATTATCTTTGTTTTTGTTCCCGCTTAGGGTTTTTGTTTCAGATGTGATTTTTGGCGGAGGGTTGTTTTCATCGTTTAACCAGTTAGAGAAGTTAGACCATCTGACCACCTTGTCTTGCACAATTGGCCCGCTATCATAGAGTCTATCGTATAAGGACATGTTTTTTTTTAAAGCTCTATCGTATTTAGTCCAAGGTTTATGTCTTATTCCCAAAGTAATATCGGCTTGGCATCCTCTTATGATAGCCTCGTCTTTATAAGGATGTTTCAGGAAGTCGGTGCTAATTAGCAGTCGATAGTGAGACGAAAACAGTTCTTCGCAAATTTTTTTTCTATAGCCCCTTTTTTTATGAATGAGGTCGAAGTCAACAGCTTTAATCTTAATATTTTTTGGAAAGAGAAAAGACATTTTTTGTGCCTCTGACCTAAGCAACAAAGTTACAGTTTCATCTTTTTCTTTCAGATTAGCAAAGTTATTAAAAACAAGAGAAAACAGAGCGGTGTCACCTAGGCCACCAGCAGAAATAATTATAATATTTTTACCCCCGGACCTAGGGTTTTTGGTCCTTTGAAGAGGATGTAACCAAAAGTTTTTAAAAGCAGTCAAAGCAAACACCAAATCCAATAATTTTCTGCGGCTTTAAAGGCTAACCCCACCTTATAGCTAGTTTAACCTTGGGAGAACTTCTTTGCACGCATTCCAAACCAATTGGTTGGTTATCCCTTCGATGCAAGGAAAAGAGTCAAGCTTTGTTTTACGCAGGTGACAATTCCAAAAACAATGGTAACAATCCATTTTTTGATAAACAAAACGGGTATTCTGAGGGGTGGTTTTTTTTGGATATGGCACAAAACTACCAAAATGCCCACCTCCAATTATCACCACAGTAGGGGTGTTGAGAGCTATACTTAAGTGAGCTGGACCAGTGTCATTAGAAATTACGCCAGAGGCATTTTGCAGTATGCCCATAAGGTCTGGCAACGAGGTTTTCCCTATCAAATTTATAACACCACTTGTTTCAAACATTTTTTCTTTTTCTTTTGTGGCTTCAGACGTTATTCCAATAACAACGACCCTGTATCCGCAGGAAACCAATGTTTTAGATAAGAGAGAATATTTTTCGATTGGCCATCGCCGACCATACTCATTGCTACCCGGATTGATAACAACGTAGGGTTTTTCAAGAAAAAAAGGTGTGTTGGCATCCCAAAAGATGGAGGTTTTTTCAACGGGTAGCGTAATATTTGAAACCAACGATAGAAAGCGATAATGTCTTGTGGTTTCGTGTTCGGGGTATGGCCCAGTGTCAATAATTTCTGTAAATTGACTTAAATAGTATGTAAACTCAGGCCTCGTTCTCTCACTTATAAAGGGACGAGAAACAACGGTTCTTTTTGCTCTGGAGACCCAAACAAGGCTATCCGCCATCAATGTTCGCCTAAAATAGGAATCACAGACACTGATTTTTGGATTAAGTTTCCGGACCCTTACGGAAACTTTAAACCTATAAAAAAAGTTTCTAGCAAAGGCATGTTCATCAATATTTATTATTTTGTAGTTGCCAAAGATTTTATCAGCGACAGACTCCCAACTTTTGCAACCAAGTATTGTTATTTGCTTTTTTTGAACCTTAAATGTTGAGGCATAATGCTCAAGCGATTGTTTGAATAGAACCATATCGCCGATGCCATCCATTCGGACTACTAATAAACCTTGTTTTGCCGAAAAAACAGGCCAATTTTTGGCGATTATATCAGCAAGCCTGAACAGCCACCACCTTCGGCGCATTCCGCTCGGAAAAACCCTCCAAAACCAAGAAGTTTTGTAATTTTCTAATGGCTTTTGGGGAATGCGATTAAGATAACTATGTAAGTTCTCCATTACATTTCTATTTTTACACTTTGGCTCCAGAAGTTAAAGTTAGGAGCATATCGTTATATTAAACCTTTTATCAGAGTATACAGGTCTTTTTCGGGGCGTGCACCAAAGTGGCTGATTATTTCCGAAGCAGCCACACTGCCAATTTTCCCACAAATAGTTGGGTGTCTTTGCATCGCAAGCCCCCTAATGAAGCCGCCTGCATAGGCATCGCCAGCACCCGTGGTGTCTAGAATGTTTTTCACAGGTTCCGCCTCAATCTCGTAAGTTTCATTTTTGCAATTAACTATAGAACCCATACCCCCTCTAGTAATAGCTGATATTTCACATATTTCCCGACAGTGATTAAGCGCATCTTTTATGCTACTTAGCTCAAACAAGGCTTTAATTTCGTCTTCATTGGCGAAGAGAAGGTCAACATGGTTTTTTATGAAATCTATAAAGCTGTCCCTATGTCTATCAACACAAAAGGAGTCCGATAAACTTAGAGAAACTATCTTTTTTGCTGATGAGGCGATACTGGCTGCTAATAAAATAGCTTCTCTGGCCTTTGGCGTGTCCCAGAGATATCCTTCGATGTATGTCACAGCTGACCTTTCTATTACATTTTTGTCTATGTCATCTGGTGTCATGTCGGCACATGCCCCAAGAAAGGTTTGCATGGTTCTCTCTGCGTCCGGGGTGACAAAAACAAAACATCTAGCTGTCGGGGTGCTTGAAAACCCACTTTCTTCGAAATATACGCCATTGGCACTTATATCTTTTTTAAAAATTTTACCAAGTTGATCTTTGCCGGTTTTTCCTAAAAAGGCGGAGCTTCCCCCTAAACTGCTTAGCACAGTACAAGTATTAGCAGCGGAACCACCAGATACTTCCGAAACATTGTTCAGGATAGAATATAATTCTTCTGCCTTAGACGCATCTATGAGCGCCATGCCCCCCTTTGTTAGTTGGTATTTGTCTATAAAGCTATCTTCTGTTTGAGCAAGCACATCTACAATGGCGTTACCAATACCAACAATATCATATTTAGCAGACAATTTTTTACCCCTTAAAGTTATTTTGAGAACATATAATATTTGGTGACTTAACAGCAAGGTGATAAATTTAAACCATTTTCAAGCTGCTGAAGACACGATGGTTGGATAGGTGATATGCTTAGTGCTTTTTTTAAATCAACCAGGGAGATTTTCCAAAAGCCACTTAGACCAATAGTATTCAAAGCTATCTTTGCTTCTATGGTAATACTTATCGTCGTGTTTGCAGTTTTAGTTTTTGGGTTGGTAAATGTGGAGATCCCATTATTAGACCAACTACCTTGGCCTATTAGCTGGCTTGTTGAGACGTCTCTAGAATTCTTGGCAATATCATTCTTTATCTTTTTGGGCAGCATTCTGTTTCCCTGGGTTCTCTCTCTAGTTATAGCCTTTTTTTTGGATGAAATCGTAACAGTGGTTAGGGAGAGAAATTATAATAATGAATTTTTAGAAACAACCGGCAATTCCCAGGCCATAATTTACGCGGTTAAATTTGGTGTTCTAACTTCGCTAATTAATTTGGTGTGCCTTCCCATTTACATCATCCTTTTATTTTTCCCTATAATGAGTTTAGTGTTTTTTTATTTGGTTAATGGCCTTTTGTTGGGCAGAGAATACTATGGATTAGTAACAATTGGATACGTTGCCAACAAAGAGAGGAGGGCTGTTTTTAAAGAAAATAGACTACAAGTGTACCTTGCGGGTTTGTTTATAGCCTTTATGATGACAATTCCTTTTATTAACCTTATAGCACCAGTATTGGGCTCTGTTATGATGGTCCACTTGCTGGAGGTTTGGAGGCGAAAAAGAGCATAACAGTTAGGAGAAAAAATGGCACAAAGAAAATCCAAAGAAACTTCTACTAAAAACACGGGGTCAAAACCCGAGGAAAAACAGATAGAGAACGAATCGGAAACCAAATCCTTAGCACAGAATCAAGACGACAGTAACAATGTACAGCCAACAACAAAATATAGGGCCGAGCCCGCTTCTCCTTCACTAGGAAAAGTTAGAGGAATACCAGGTGTGGCTTCCCAGGGGATTGGGATGAAACCAGTTTCCAATACAAATCGTTTGAATGTTGGAAAAAATGTTAAATTAAAAGGGGGGGTTATTACCTGTGACATCCTCTCGGTAGAGGGAAAAATAGAGGCTTCTTTGCCATCGGCCTCAGAAATTGAAATTGGCTCAGGCGGTTATTTTAAAGGAAAAGCTAAGGTAACGAATGCTGATATAAGCGGTGATTTTGAGGGAGAACTGCAAGTGAAAGATGTCTTGACTATTAGAAAAGGCGGAGTGGTATCAGGTGCCGTTAGATATGGTAAAATAGTTATAGAGTCTGGCGGGAAAATCTCTGGGGATATGCAATCTTTTGACAGCATGGAATCGGACCGCTAATAGGCTTAATATATAGTAGTTTTTATAGACACAGATAATAATCATCATGAAAAGGATATTTGTTTTGATGTTCATTCTTGGGTCCTGTGGCGGTGTTCCCGAGCAAGTTGACAAAAAAAGAGAACCTTCTGCTCAAACCAAATCCTTAGGCAGATTACTTGATAAGGGAGCTAAAGATGTTTCCAAGACGCCGGTGGAGGGCAAAAAGGACATTTCTAAATTAGTAGAAAAAGAAGATAAAACAAAACCAGAAACTTTTGAAGAGGTAAACCTAAACCTACTAGTCAGGAACATAAAAGGAAAAAAAATACTCGAGATAAAAAACAAATTAGGTGGACCAAAAAGAATAAGATTAGAGCCCCCAGGAGAAATATGGCAGTATCGGTTTCCCCAATGTTGGGCCTTGTTTTTTATTAAATATAGTAACGGCGGAAAAGTTATAGCACACGCAGATTTGTTGAAACGAGGTGAACCGCTTTCTGGCGTTGATTGTGTTGTTAAATTAGCAAGAAATCGTTAAAACTAGGGTTTGTTTGTTACCAAAGGGTTTTTTCTATTGGGAAAGCATCTTTTGCATATATCGCAAACTCGACCATCACACCCTCTGGCTGTACAATATTCCCTTCCATAAAATATCATTTGCAAGTGAAGTTTGTTCCAACTTTTTTCAGGGAACAATTCTTTTAAATTTTGTTCTGTCATTGAAACATTTTTGCCCTTAGTGAGCCCCCAACGTTGGGCCAATCGATGTATATGCGTGTCTACAGGAAAAGCAGGTTTTCCATACCCTTGGGAAATTACAACACTAGCGGTTTTGTGCCCTACTCCAGGAAGTTGTTCCAAAGATTCCAGGCTTGCAGGAACTTCTCCACCATACTTTTTTACTAAAAGAGCAGAGAGTTGGGAAATGGCGTTTGACTTTTTTGGTGCGAGGCCGCAGGGCCTAATAATGTCGTAAATAGCGTTCAAGGGGATTTTTTGCATATCAAAGGGGTTGTTTGCCAGTGCAAATAATTCCGGTGTAACCTTGTTTACCCGCTCATCAGTGCATTGAGCGCTTAGCAGGACAGCTACTAATAGCTCAAAGTTGTTTTTGTGTTGTAGTGGTATAGGCGGGTTTGGGTAAAGTTTGTTGAGGTGGGTAATGATAAACTTAACTCGGTCTTTTTTTAACATCTAGAAGCACCTTTTGAATATCTTTACTTGCTTGAAACTTTTGCTGCGATTCTATAATAGCCTAAGTTAATTTTGGAACTTATTTTACCAGAAAGCCAATTTGTTGATGACCCAAACAAACATATTTTTTCTTAGCCTTGAAGGCCAGCAGTTTGGAATAAGAGTACGTTCCAGTTTGCTAAAAAAACTGAGAACTATTAGGCACTTACTATTTGGTTTTTGTGCGATATGTTTTCTATTAGGACTTGTTTTTTTTGTGATCGGAGCAAAGCCAGTTTTAGGATTCATGGGATTTGAAATAATCCTTATTTGTGTTCTCTATAAGTATACCGAAAACAACGCAAAAAGGGAGACCACCCTTATTTTTGGGCAGCAAAAACTAATAATAAAAGAAAGAGACCAAGGGGGAAACATCTCTTATATTGGGTTTGATGTCAACAAAGTAAAGGTGCGCTTGGAATCTAGTAGTTGGATTGACCCAAACCTTGTAGTGTTTCAGGGTAAGAAAAACAAGAAAGTGTGTAATTTTATATCTAGATTAGAGAAAGAAAACCTTCTGAAAATTATTAACCATCAGATTAAAGCTAAAAGGTAGACTGGCTATTGTTTGAAGCCCAGGACATCAAGCATATCAAAAAGCCCTTTCGTTTTATTTTTTGACCAGCTTGCAGCCAATAGTGCGCCGGCGCAAAAAAGCTCTCTGGAGGTTGCTATATGACCCAATTCTATCCTCTCGGCCATTCCAGCAAAAACAACCTTATGCTCACCCACTATGTCCCCTCCTCTAATAGAGGCAAACCCTATTTCCCCTCTTTTTCTGGGTTTGCTAATACCCTCTCTATTGAATTTGGCAACGTCAGAGAGTCGTCGGCTTTTAGCACCTGCTGCCAACTTCCCAAGTTCTATCGCTGTGCCAGAAGGCGAGTCGACTTTATCTCGATGGTGAGACTCGATTATCTCTATATCGAAATCATCGTCCAAAGTCCTGGACAGTTGCTGGGTCAAAGAGAATAACACATTGACACCGATCGAAAAATTCATGGCTTTGACGATAGTAATGTCAGAAGAGGCCCTTTCTATAAGACTTAACTGTTTTTCAGAATGTCCTGTTGTTCCAATTACAAGATTAGTCTTATGCATTTTCCCAAGGTTGGTTAATGTTTCAGTGGCGCTGGGGGAAGTAAAGTCGATTACAACTTCAGAATTGGCAAACATATCATTCGGATCATCTGATATTACTATATCAGATTGTTTAGAACTGTTTGTGATGTCACCGATTTTTGAACCCAGGAGAGGATGACTGTTAACTTCTGTGCAGCCCGAAAGCTCATACTTGTCAGAGTTCAGCACACTCTTGATAAGTGCGCTTCCCATTTTCCCCCCACATCCCGTTATTCCAATTTTCATAAGTATTAATAAAAGGGTTATCTGCTTGTTTTACAATATTAATCTTTTAAATCTTCCCATAAGTCCCTAACTTTTGAAAAAAAGCCTTCGGTCTCTGGGTTGTTTTTTTCATTTTTTCCTTCGTCCTCAAACTCTTTGAGTATTTCTTTTTGCCTTTTAGAGAGATTAACAGGTGTCTCGACAAGGGCTTCAACGAACATATCCCCCCTTTCCTTTGATCTCAAAATAGACATACCTTTGCTTTTCAACCTAAATTGAAATCCAGATTGAGTGCCAGCTGGAATTGTTATTTTAGCTCTACCACCGTCTACTGTGGGGACCTCTACGTGTCCGCCAAGAGAAGCTGAGGTGAAAGGTATAGGCACTCTGCAATAAATGTTGGCATTGTCTCTTTGGAAAATATAGTGCGGTGAAATTGTAATGAAGATATAAAGGTCCCCAGGTGGAGATCCATTCAAACCAGCTTCCCCTTCTCCAGAAAGCCTAATTCGTGTTCCATCTTCCACACCAGATGGAATGTTTACAGAGAGAGTCTTTTGTTTCTGAATACGCCCAGATCCCTTGCACACCGAGCACGACTCTTTTATTACTTGTCCGCTACCCTGACATGTGGGGCAAGTTCTTTCAATGGTGAAGAACCCTTGTTGAGCCCGGACTTTACCATAACCATTACACGCATTACATGTTTCTGGTGCAACACCGTTTTTTGATCCAATTCCCGTACAATCTTTGCACTGTACGCTGGCTGGGACACGGATTTTTGCTTTATCACCCTTAAATGCCTGCGTAAGAGAAATTTCCATATTGTACCGCAGGTCAGAACCTCTACCAGACTGTCTTCCTGTGTTTTTTCTGCCACCCGAGAAAGCGTCACCAAACATTTCGTCGAAAATATCCGAAAACCCCGAAAACCCGTGGCCAAAGCCCTGTTCAAAACCACCAGAACCCCCCTGTTCGAAGGCCGCATGGCCAAATCTATCATAGGCAGCTCTCTTCTCCTCATTGGATAGTATGTCGTTGGCTTCATTTAGTTCCTTAAATTTTTTTTCAGCCTTGGCATCGCCTTGATTCTTGTCTGGGTGGTATTTCATAGCCAATTTGCGGAAGGCTTTTTTTATTTCTGCCTCGCTGGCATTTCTGTCTATACCAAGAGTATTATAGTAGTCTTCCTTAGCCATTCACTTTTTCCATTAAAACACTAGAAAAACCATAGAGCAAAAAACAAACCAATGAAGTTACAACAATGAATATATAAAACCAACTATTCTTTATCTTTAGGTGATGGTTCTACTTCCTCAAAATCTGCATCAACAACAGTGTTCTCCTCCTCAGAGCTATTGGTATCCACATCAGCTTCTTGTTCTCCACCGGCTGTGGTCGCATCCATACCTGATTCGGGTTGCATGTCTTTATACATTGCTTCTCCAAGCTTCATACTAGCTTGCATAAGCGCTTCCGATTTTGCTGAAATTTCCTCCGCATCGTCAGACTCGAGGCAATCTTTCAGGTTTTGCAGGGCGGTTTGTATTTCAGCTTTTTCTTCTTCAGACACTTTGTCACCGTGTTCTTCTAGATTTTTTTCAGTTGTATGAACTAGACTAGAGCCGTTGTTTCGGGCCTCAATCAGCTCTTTTTTAGATTTATCCTCTTCTGCATGTGCCTCAGCATCTTGCACCATTTTTTCTATGTCATCGTCAGAAAGTCCACCAGACGCTTGAATTCGTATTTGTTGCTCCTTCCCCGTAGCTTTATCTTTAGCTGACACGTTAACAATACCATTAGCGTCGATGTCAAAAGTTACCTCAATTTGGGGCATTCCCCTTGCTGCTGGGGGTATGCCAACAAGATCAAATTGTCCCAACAACTTGTTGTCCGCTGCCATCTCCCGCTCTCCTTGGAAAACACGAATGGTTACTGCGTTTTGATTGTCTTCAGCTGTAGAGAAGGTTTGACTTTTTCTAGTAGGAATAGTCGTGTTTCTGTCTATTAGTCGGGTGAAAACCCCACCCAACGTTTCAATTCCTAAAGATAGTGGCGTTACATCCAATAGTAGCACATCCTTTACATCACCTTGCAGGACACCAGCTTGAATTGCAGCGCCCATTGCTACCACTTCATCCGGATTAACACCTTTATGTGGCTCTTTGCCGAAGAACTCTTGGACTCTTTCTTGTACTTTTGGCATTCGGGTCATTCCACCTACCAAAATCACTTCATCCACCTCACCCGCAGATATTTCTGCGTCTTTTAGCGCTGCCTTACACGGGTCAATTGTTCTATCTATTAATTGTTCGACGAGAGCCTCAAGTTTGGCTCGGGTCAATTTTATGTTGAGGTGTTTGGGCCCATTGGCATCTGCTGTAATGAAGGGTAGGTTTACCTCGGTTTGCATAGAGCTAGAAAGTTCGGTTTTCCCTTTTTCTGCAGCCTCCTTTAGCCGCTGAAGAGCCAACTTATCTTCCCGTAGGTCTACCCCCTGCTCTTTTTTGAATTCGTCTGCTAAATAATCGATTACACACTGGTCGAAGTCCTCTCCCCCTAAAAATGTGTCACCATTTGTTGATTTAACTTCAAAAACACCATCGCCAATTTCCAGGACAGATACATCAAAGGTCCCCCCGCCAAGGTCGTAAACAACTATCGTTCCGCCCTCTTTTTTTTCAAGACCATATGCTAGGGCAGCTGCCGTCGGTTCGTTAATTATCCTTAAAACTTCAAGGCCCGCGATTTTTCCAGCATCTTTTGTTGCTTGTCTCTGGGAGTCATTAAAATAAGCTGGCACTGTAATTACGGCTTGTGTAACATCTTCCCCAAGATAAGTTTCTGCCGTCTCCTTCATTTTTTGCAGTAAAAATGCACTAACTTGACTGGGACTATATTTTTCCCCTTCCGCTTCAACCCAGGCGTCTCCATTGTCCCCAGCTACTATATTGAAGGGTACGAGGCCCTTATCTTTTTCTGTAAGGGGATCATCATACCTGCGCCCAATTAGCCGTTTTATCGCAAACAGTGTATTTTCAGGATTTGTTACGGCCTGTCTTTTGGCCGGCTGTCCCACAAGCCTTTCATTTTCGGAAAAAGCCACCATGGAAGGAGTGGTTCTTCCCCCTTCAGCATTCTCTATTACCTTTTCATCCGACCCCTCCATGAGGGCAACGCATGAATTCGTAGTTCCCAGGTCAATTCCAATAACTTTACTCATAAATCCCCCTCATGCTAGCGTAATAGTAGCAGGCAATTGGCCTACAAAATTAAGTACATTATGTCGCTCTTTGGTTTCCTGTCTATATAGTTATAAAAAACCTATATCGCAACTAAACCAAAGAAATAATTAATATTAGAATAAATTCATACTATAGTTTTTTATCAATTTTGGGTGATGGATTTTCGCCAGCCTCAGTTTTGTTAGACCCTTTGGAGTAAGCAGCAGCTGATGACTCTTTAATCCCTTTTTGCTCTTTTTCTTGATTTTTGTCGTCCGACACTTCTCTCTCAATTTGATCGTCGGCTTTTCCTTTTCTACCTTTTGCAACCCCAACCATCGCCGGACGCAGCAAGCGGTCATGTATCGTGTACCCTTTTTGTATTTGTTCAACAATGGTACCAGTCGGCACTTTTTCATCTTCAACCTCGAACATGGCTTGATGAAAATTATGATCAAAGGGTTTCCCTAGGGCATCTATCGCTTTGATGTTGAACTGTTCATAAACCGCTTCGAGCTCTTTTTCAGTCATTTCAATACCAACAAACAAATTTTCCAAATCCTTGTTTTTTTTCCTAGCCCCTTCGGTTACACTTTCTAAAGCCCGGTTCAAGTTGTCCGCAACAGACAAGAAAGATCTGGCAAAACTCGTAATAGCGAATTTAGAAGCATCGGATTTTTCTTTTTCAGTCCTACGACGGACATTTTCTGATTCTGCTACGGTTCGCAACAATTGATCTTTTGTCTCGGCCAGCTGTTGCTCCAATTCTTCATAACTCAGCGGTTCTGGAACTTCCTCTGAAGATGGCTCACTATCCAACCCCGCGTTATCTCCGTCAGGCTGATCGGGGGATTGGGCCCCTTCATCGTCATATTCTTCTTTTGACTCAGTCTGTTTTTCATCTTCTGTTTTCAATTTAGCACCTTTTGGTTGTTATGTGTTATAGCCTAATTAACGTATGTGTCGATTTAATATTTTCGCTGTATAGTCAACCATTGGAATTATTCTGGCATAGTTCATTCTACTTGGACCTATTACACCAATCGCACCTAATAATTTGTTTTCACCAGAGTTATATGGAGCGACTATAAAAGAGCAGCCAGCCAGGTTGAACAAATCATTGTCGGCGCCAATAAAAATTTGGACACCTTCTCCAAGGTCTACTAATTCCAGCACCTTTAACGTCAGCTCTGTTGTTTCAAGAGCGCTAAAGAGTTTGCGTACATTTTCTAAATCTGTCATCGCGTTTACATCGTCTAATAAGTTGGAGTGACCGCTAACAATTAAGGTTTGTTCTTTTTCATTTTCAGACCAAGTAGCCAAGCCAGCTTTCAGAAGGCTTGAAGTTAGTGTGTAAATAAGTTCTTTGTTCTCGGCAATTTCTTTTTTTATGGCAGTAGAAGCCTCAGTAATCGTTTTCCCTATTAGCTTAGCATTTAAAAAATTTGAAGCTTCTATAAAGACCGATGGCGGTATATCTGCCGGAACTTCCATAATTCTATTTTCAACAACCCCATCAGCGGTTACCAGCACGACCAATGCTTGGCCCGGGTTTAGGTATACAAACTCAATATGTTTTAAAGGGGCGTCGAGCTTTGGGGCACAAACGACGCCTGCGCAATTGGATAAACCGGATAGCGTATTTGTTGCAGACTCCAGTACCGATTCAAAACTATTACCAGTTCCTGCTAGTTGTTTTTCTAAACTTTCCCTATCCTCAGTTGTAATGTTTCCCATTTCTAGCAACCCATCTACAAAAATTCTCAAGCCGGCTTCGGTGGGCAGCCTGCCAGCAGATGTATGAGGGGAATATAGCAAACCAGCCTTCTCTAAATCTGCCATAACATTTCTTACCGTAGAGGGCGAGATATCTGCCGTTAGTTTTTGAGAGAGTGTTTTTGATCCAATGGGTTCACCATTAGCAACAAAAGACTCCACTATGGCGCCAAATATATCTCTCGATCGCCGATTTAGTTGATTAATAACTGTTCTATCAGTATTCATATGAAAACAAGTATAAAGATTATTAAAAATTAATAATTTAACCTAAATTATAATTCTCGCAAGGACACCCAATTAGATCAAAAAGATTTTTAAGTATTTGTTTCAAGATAGTATTAGTTTTGTTTTCATATCAAGCGAAGGCTTGATAAAAACATACCATATGTGACGCCGACAAATTTTTTGATAAAGGATAAACATGAGACCATCTGGAAGAAAATTAGATGAAATTAGGAAAATTTCTCTGAGTACTAATGTTAACAAACATGCTGAAG
>PTLG01000057.1 GCA_002937995.1 Alphaproteobacteria bacterium MarineAlpha3_Bin7
TTTTCGGGCACGAATATATTAAATCAGCCTACAGTTCCATTTAAGACTATTAAAAATTTAGATAAAAAAAATCTTACAAAGTTACAAACAGGTCAGATGACAGATATACAGGATTGGCTTCCGAATGACCTGTTAGTAAAGCTTGATCGATGCCTAATGGCACATGGAGTTGAGGGACGAACACCATTTTTAGACAACAAAGTAGCTGAGTTTGCTATGCAGTTACCAGATAAGCTAAAAATCAACAGAGGTTTGGGTAAATATATATTGAGAAAGTGGCTTAAAAAAAAGATGCCCGAAGCCCAGCCATTTTCAAAGAAGCGGGGATTTACGGTGCCGGTGGGGCATTGGATGTCTAAAAAAGCTACTTTAGTCGGATCACTTGTTTCTTCCCAAGAGTGTATAAAGGAAGTGGCAGATAGTAATGAGGTTGTTCGGCTTTTTTCTAAATTGGAAACCTCTTCGAGTAAAAAGGTTAGTCAAATGGCATGGTCGTTATTATTTTACTCACTTTGGAATCTTTCTCATATTCAGGGGAAGTCGTTGGAAGGGGATGTATTTGAAATTTTGGCAGACTAAAAATATTTCCTTAGTTATAGAAATATATAAATAACTAATATATTTAAGACTAATAGATACAGTTTTTAAGGGGTTTAAGAAAAATGGTTAAAATTCCGGCAGAGATGGATAAGTTAACTGCGAATGAGTGGAGAGAAATAGGATTTTCTAGAGCTGAGTTTGAGGATAGATGGAAGGAGCGCTTAGAACGTGATAAGGGGTCTCCAGCTATAGGTTCAGATGCGCCGGACTTCGAATTAGAGGTGTTATCTAGGGCTGGAAAACAGACCGGGACGTTTTTAAAACTCTCTTCATTTTATGGAAAGCCTATAGGTCTTGTTTTTGGCTCTTACACTTGACCACCCTTCAGAGAACAGGCCGTGCGCCTTGTTGAAATATACAACGATCTTAAAGAACACGTGGTATTTTTGTGTGTTTATATCAAGGAAGCTCATCCACTCGATGGCTGGGTTTTGCCGGTTAATACCGCAGAGTCCATTGAGGTGCAAAGTCCTTCCTCAATTGAGGAACGTGCCCAAATAGCAAGTACATGCATGCTTCGTTATGATTTTCCATTTACTATGTTAATTGATAACATTAATGATGACGCGGAAGAAAAATACCGATCTGAGCCAGATCGTTTGTATGTTATAGATAAAGAAGGAAAAGTAGCGTGGAAGTCAGATCTAGGCCCTTTTTATTTTGACGTCGAAAGCTGGCAGAAGGAGATAGAATCATTAATTTGATCCAGAAAAAAAGACCGTCTTTGGAACAAGGATTAATAACATTAAAAATATTACGCGTTTAACTATTAAGAAGCCCGATGATTGGCACGTTCATCTAAGAGAGGGTGTAATAATGAAGTCGGTTCTTCAATTTACAGCCCAACAATTCGGGCGCGCAATTGTCATGCCCAATCTTTTCGAGCCTATAACTTCAACATCGAAGGCGGAAGTCTACCGAAAGGAAATTATAGAGGCTCTCGGTGTTCTTCAAATAAAATCAAAATTTGAGCCACTCATGACACTGTATTTAACAGATGATACTGACATTGAGGACCTAAGGGAGGGTTACAAGAAAGGGGCTTTGTTTGGCTGTAAATTATATCCAGCAAATAGCACTACAAATTCATCTAAGGGTGTAACTAATATTTCTAATATACTCCCAGTAGTTGAAGAAATGCAAAATATTGGTATGCCTTTACTAATCCATGGTGAGGTAACTGATCCAAATGTGGATATTTTTGATAAAGAAGCTGTATTTATTGAAAATGTGCTAGTCGGATTAGTAAAAGACTTTCCGAGTTTAAAAATAGTATTAGAGCATATTACAACTTCAGAAGCTGTGGAGTTTGTTAAATCCCAAAATGGTAAAATAGGGGCTACTATTACTCCTCACCATTTAATTATCGATAGAAATGCAATATTTGATGGAGGAATACGCCCTCATAACTATTGCTTGCCTATTGCAAAAAGAAAGGAAAATCGAGAAAAGCTCCGCGAGGCAGCAACCTCTGGAAAATCCTGCTTTTTTGGCGGTACCGATAGTGCACCCCACACCATCAGGATGAAGGAAACTAGTTGTGGATGCGCTGGAATTTTTTCAGCGATGAGTGCCTTGGAATTATATTTACAGGTGTTTGAAGAACAAGGTGCCATTAATAATTTTGAGAAATTTATATCTATTAACGGTTCCAAATTCTATGGTTTAGAGACAAACAATGAAACTATTGACCTTGTAAAACAAACCAATCAAATTCCCGAGGTGTTAGAAATCAGAGATGGATCAAGCGTTCATCCATTTTTGGCTGGTGAAAAACTAAATTGGAAAGCCGAAGTCTAATGTATTAGGACAACTGGAGAAGGAAATGAGTAAACAAGAAATAATAGCTATGGTGCTAGAACAAGATAATGACGCAGTGAGTGCAAAAATATCGACTATCAGCGAAGAAGATTTGCCTGAGGGAGATGTTACCGTCCGTATAGACTATTCCACGCTAAATTATAAGGATGCCATGATCCTTAAGGGCATTGGCAAACTAGTTAGAAAATTCCCGCATGTCCCAGGTGTTGATTTTTCTGGGGTTGTTGAAAAAAGTAGCTCTGCAAAATTTTCAGAAGGTGACCGGGTTGTGCTGAATGGCTGGAGAGTGGGTGAGGCTCATTGGGGGGGGTACTCTCAGAAGGCAAGAGTTAATTCTCAGTGGTTAGTTCATGTTCCAGATAATTTTACGACTGCTCATGCGATGGGGATAGGCACTGCGGGTTACACTGCTATGCTAGCAATTAGTGCTTTAGAGAAAAACGGATTGTCTGTTGAAAACGAAGGGGAAGTGCTGGTTACAGGAGCAGCTGGCGGTGTTGGTAGTATAGCAGTTGCCATATTGAGTAGTTTGGGCTATCGAGTTGCTGCCTCTACTGGCAGGGAAGAGGTTGGTGAATACCTTATTGATTTGGGCGCTACAGCAATAATCTCCCGAAAGGAATTAGAGGAGGAAATTTCTTCACCCCTCAGTTCTCAGAGGTGGTCAGGCGTTATAGATAATGTTGGAGGTGTAATATTAGGAAACGTGTTAGGATCAATTAATTATCATGGTGCGTGTGCAGCCGTAGGAAATACAAATTCTAATACTTTAGAAATAAATATTCTTCCGTTTCTTTTGAGGGGTATTTCTATATTTGGTATTGATTCAGTGATGTGTCCCCTAGACAAAAGAATTGATGCGTGGAAAAGGCTATCTCAGGCTTTACCAATTGAAAAATTAGCAAATATAATGGAGATACAGCCCCTGTCTCAAATAATGGAGCATGCTGACAAAATATTAAATGGTAGCGTCAGGGGCAGGGTTGTTGTGGACGTGAACAGCTAACATCCCCGGTCTTAAGAGGGGCGTTGTATTAACTCTAAAACTGGTTAAACAATTTTTCTATAGATTAATAGTAATCAAGCTGTGCGGTGGATTAGATGATAGCCAAACTCTGTTTCTACCACATCACTAATCTCTCCCATCTCTAACTTGAATACAGCTTCATCAAAAGTCGGAACCATAGCGCCTTTTCCAAACAAGCCAAGATCTCCACCTTTTTGAGAGGAGGGGCAATCAGAATATTGGGTAGCTAGTTCAGAAAAAGACTCACCGCTATCAAGTTTTTCCTTAATTTCTGTAATTTTTTCCAACGCATCCTCATTAGAGATATCTTTATCTGAATTAGGGGCATTGGAATGACTTATAAGTATGTGAGAGGCCTGTACTTGTTCGGACATATAATTTACCTTAGATAATTGGTTAAAATAATAATTATTGGTTTAAAAAACTTACTAATATTGATCTATGAAATACGGAAAAAATAGGGAGAAAGCAATGACTTTAAACCAACAAGCCCAAATAGTTTTAGATATGATCGCAAAAGCTGAGGCAAATGGCGCCCCCCGTACTGGTGAGATAGAAGCACATGAATTAAGAGAAATTTATAAAAGTACTAGGAGTGCTTATACTCCAAAAGTACCAGAGCTGGAATTGATTGAGGAGCTCTCGATACCAGGAATTAAGGGTGACATACCAGCAAGATTCTATAGGCCAATTTTAGCCACGAAGCAGGATAAATTACCAGTGCTTATTTATTTCCATGGGGGAGGGTGGACAATAGGTGATATAGACACCCATGATCCTGTCTGCCGTTTGCTCGCAGACTCAGGAAAATTTTCGGTTCTGAATGTTGGCTATCGATTGGCCCCAGAAAATAAATTTCCTGCTGCGGTAGAAGATGCTTGGTCAGCGTATAATTGGGTGGTTGATGGCCAAGGGGATTATCTTGGCATAGATACTGGGGCAATATCAGTGGGAGGTGATAGTGCGGGAGGTAATTTGGCAACAGTAGTTTCTATTATGGCTAGAGATGCAAAACTTAACTTAATATGTCAGGCATTGATTTATCCAGCCACTAGTTTTTATATCGAGAGTGATTCCCAGAGAGAGTTTGCAGAAGGGTATTTTCTCACAAGAGAGGGGCAAAAGTGGTACCATTCACAATATCTTGGAAGTGATGAGGATAGAGATAATTGGAAGGCTTCGCCAATTTTTGCCGATAGTTTAGAAGGTCTAGCACCAGCCTATATACTAACCTGTGGTTTTGATCCGTTGCGTGATGACGGTTTGGTATATTCAGAAAAACTAAAAAAAAGCGGAGTTGAAGTAGTTTACCGTTGTTTTGAGGGCCAAATTCACGGGTTTATCACAATGGGTGGAATAATTGATGAAACTATCGTTGCGATAAATGAAGTAGCTAGCTTTATTTCTAGCCAATATCAAAAAATCAAATAGTAGGATAGATTTTTTGAAAACATAGTCCGTTGGCACGAGGTTCCCTTATGGATAATAAATTTATAGACAGGATTGATGAATTAGATTGGAAGGTGTTACAGGAGCTTTCCAAAGGTAAGAAAACTGTCTTCGAGTTTGGTACATTTATTGGTGGGTCAGCGATGGCGATGCTTCCGCAAATTAAAGAGGCCGGTGGGCATTTGTGGTGCATAGATCATTTTAGGGATAATGTATCACAACCTCCAGAATTACATATTCACCCTTACGAAGTAGTTGCTCGACTTTTAGTGCGTGTGGAATCATACCACGATACAATTACAGTGATTGTTGGGGATGTAACTGAGGCTTTAAATTTTCCTAAGGGTATGGCTGATCTAGTATTTATAGATGCAGCTCATAGCTATTCGATGGTGAAAAGGGATATAGGTATTGCACTTCATCTCTGCAAGCAAGGTGGCACTATATGTGGCCATGACTACGTTCAACATTATGAAGATTGTGATCAAAATCTGATGGAAAAATATGCCGATACCGAGAGCGGTTACTTTAGGGGAGTGACGTATGGTGTAATAAGAGCCGTAAATGAAGTTTTTGGTAAGCCTCAAAATGAAGGGGCTATTTGGTGGGTAAATACTGAAAGTTCACACTATTAAAACAAGTGTTACTTTTTTCCTTCAAATTTGCCAAATTGCCAGAGCCCCTCGAGAATTTTTCCATCATTAAAAACCTTAGTTCCTGAACCATGCATTTTATTATTTTCCCATTTACCAATATAAATATTGCCGTTCCCATATGACAAGGTCCCAGTGCCGTGGAATTTATTATTTTTCCATTGACCAACATATTTGTCACCGTTTCCAAATATCATCTTACCCATGCCATGTTTCATTTCGTTTAAAATTTGACCAACATATTTGCTACCATCGGGATAAATGATTGTCCTTGATTTAAGTGTTTCATTTTTTTTATTGGGTTTGTCTTTCGATAGGATAGTGGAAGTGTTTTTCTTTCCTTTTTCCCATAGCCCAGCATAAATACTACCATCTTTAAAATAATAGATACCGTAGCCATGAAAGCGGTTATCCGCAAAATTCCCCTCGTATTTTTCGCCATTAGAAAAAAAATAAGTCCCCATACCACTTCTTTTTCCATTTAAGTAGTTTCCTTGATATTGGGTTCCATCACGGGATGTAAAAATACCAATTCCTGAATAATGCCCTTGTTCAAAATTACCTACATACGAGGATCCACTGCTAAATAGAAATCGGCCATTACCATGAGGCTTATCGTCTCTAAACTCACCAATATATTGATTGCCATTCTTTAACGTAAATTGGCCTAGCCCATTTTGTTTTCCCTTTACCCAATTTCCTACATAGTTGTTTCCATTTGCGTATTTAAATGTACCTGAACCATGAGGTTTTCCATCTTTCCATTCTCCTGAGTAGGTGTCTCCATTACTGTATGAGACATCAACATTCTTTCCTGGTGACCCATACTCAAAAATACTCTTATATTTATCTCCAGATAGGGTAGTTAGTTGGATGAGCCCATGAGGTAAGCCATCAGAAAAATTACCACTAAGCACTTTACCAGAAGAAAATTTAAAGATTCCCTTCCCACTCTTCTTTCCATTTTTAAATACCCCATAATAACTGTCGCCATTTGTATGCAAAAATTTACCTTCCCCGTTAAAAATATTATTTTTGAATTGACCAAAATACTTGCTTCCATTTTTAAAGACCTGTGTTCCTAGGCCATTTAATTTATTTTTCCGAAATTCTCCCTCTAATATTCTACCATCCAAGAAGACTATTTTTCCCGCACCGTGTTTCTTATCATTTTTAAAATTTCCCACGTATATAGAGCCATCCTTATTGACTTCTTCTCCCAACCCATGTCGTTTCCCACCTTTGAAGGTTCCCACATACGTTAGACCACTGTTAGTTGATGCACTGCCAACACCGTCAGGCTTCCCATCGCGCCAAAATCCTTCATATTTATTTCCATTGGGGAAAATGAACTTTCCGAAACAGTTGTGCCACAACTTGTTTCTGGCTTCTAAACAACTAGGCTCTATGTTGCTGGGCTCACTATGAGATACTAATGGACAAAAAATATAAAATAGAGCAAAAATACAAAAGTTAATGTTTTTCATAATAAGCTTTGCAACTTGTTAAATTCATATGGAAGTAAATATAAGTAATTTTACATCCAGTTACTACATTTGACATTTGATTTGGTAGGTTATTTTTTGACATTTAGATTTAGACTTGTACCTACTTTGGTGGTTTTGCCAACTTTAATAGTGTTATTGTTGTTAGGTAATTGGCAGATGGCTAGGTTGGACTGGAAAATACAGCTGATTGAACAAATAAGAATAAGGTCCGCAGCTCCACCAGTAACCTCAATTAAAATGGTAGAGGCTTTAGACGAAAAAGAATTTCGCAAGGTAAAGGTTTTTGGGCAATTTCTTAAAAATAAGAAATTATACCTCTTAAATCAGTATAGTAGGGGGCATCTGGGATTTCATTTGTTTGCGCCATTAAAACTCAGCCAAAGTTCTGAATATGTATTTGTAAATCTGGGCTGGGTTGCAAAGAAATTTATCGATTCTGGCCGTCAGGTAGTTGATATAAATGGAAACAATTTAAATATAATTGGAACTATCAGAGTCCCTGGGGCAAAGGGTTATTTTGTTCCAGAAAATGAACCAACTAAAAATCAATGGTTTTATGTGAATTTACAGGAAATGGCCACAGCTCTTGGAATATACCCAGTTAAACCTTATTATATAGTTTCTGGAATAAAATTAACCCAATCCAAGTTTCCTATACCAGCAAAACCGACAGTAATGATAGATAATAATCATCTTTCTTATGCGATAACTTGGTATTCCTTAGCTTTTTCGCTGGCCGTAATTTATTTTATGATTTCAATTAATAGAAAGCCAAAAAGTTTACGCTAAATCTTCTCGAATAAACGCAAAATTAGAAAAATGAAAAATGTTGCTATCCGGGTGATAGGGGTTTCTCTCAACAAGGCCGCCTTTAAGAAGTTGAAAGGGCTTATAACCCTCCAAGGATTGAGATATTTTAAGTAGTGTGTGACCTCTCAAGAGATGGTGCCAATTAAATTCAACTTGGATTACCGTTGGTTTAAATTTGGCTATACTATTTTTTGCTCCTTGCAAAACATCGAATTCAAATCCTTCTGTATCAATCTTAATAAAGTCAATATTTGTTATTTTTTCATTATCAAATAAAAATTCATCTAGAGAAGTTAATTCTGTTTCCGAGCTTAAACTGTTGTTTATATAAATTATCTTATTAGCTTCTGGCAGAAATGAGGCGTGGCTGGTGCTCTCGGGGTTATAATATAAAAACCTTGTTTCAGATACTTCGCCTATGGCTCTATTTACTGGTAAAAATCTCTCTCCATAAGTTTTTTTAAGTAATTTTAATTTTTGGTACGAAGGGGTGAATGGTTCAAACGCTATAACATCAGTTGTGCTACATATATTCAGCAGCATGTTGGAAAAGGAACCCGTATGCGCCCCTATATCTAAGCATAGGCTCGGTTTTAGGGGTTCAATTATTTTGGAAAGTAAATATTCTTCTCCAGTATCAACGGTATTTTTATAATTATTATAGCCATTGCTCCTAAGTCCTAAATCTAGAAAGGCATTTGCGAGTTCTGGTCTTTCCTGTATTAGACTAGAAATAGAAACAAGCCCTTCCTCTGTTTTCAGTAACTTAGCGAATTTTTCGATTACTAAATCTATTGATGACATGCGTTGCCAATATCCCGTTCTAATTTGTATTGTTTATATTTAATTGGGTAATCAAAATTATTTGCTCCATATAGGTGGTCTCCAGCATCTCCAAGACCTAGAACTATATAAGCGTGTTCATTTAATTGTCGATCTAACGCGCCAACGTAGATTGTCACTGAAGAGTGTATTTCATTCACGCGTTTAATTCCTTCAGGAGCTGCTACGAGTGCCACAAATCTAATATCGCTGTCATTAACGCCATTATCATTTAGGTTTTGGAATTCTGAATTCATATTATTTTTTCAACTGCATAAACTGATAGTAGTTTAGTGAATATAACTTAATTAAATAACTTGTTATAGAGAGCTAGTACCAAAAGAAATATCCTAGGAGTAGTCCGATAACAATACCCCCCTTTAAAGCTTCAAAGATAGAAAGGTAAGGGTGTCGATTAATAAATAATTTTAACCAATTTAAAAGAGCCATAAGCCTATCTGATTTGTCCAAAAAATCTTAGCTAATAGCAAGCCAAATACCAACGCCAATCATTAAAATACCTGCGATACGGTTTATCAACCGGATATTATTTTTCTTTCTTAGGATAATCCCTAACGCTTGTCCTCCTGTTGCGTATATCATTAAAGACACAAATTCTATTACTAGAATAATGACTACTAGAGCAGACATTTGAGGTAAAAGCGCAGCTTCATAATTTATGAATGGTGGTGTCATGGCAATAAAGAATGCCCATCCTTTGGGATTAGCAACTGCGGTTATAAAACCCTGAGCTGATAATTTGATAAATTTAATGTCAAATGAATGAGTTCCATCCAGATTCAATGCTAGAGCTCCCCTGGAATTTATCATTTGGTATCCAACATACATTAGGTATAAACCTCCACCATATTTGAAAAGAAGAAAAGCAGTTGGAAATGACGAAATAATAGCCCCACTGCCCGCAACGGCTGTTCCTGCAACAATCAAAACACCAATGAGCTCACCGACCATCATTTTCATTGTATTTTTTACGCCGATGGTTATTCCCATCGTGAGGGCTAGTGTCATACAAAGGCCCGGCGTTATAGAGATTACAAAAAAGACAGGTATGAAGAAATATAAAAGTGTGAAGTCTAATAGCATTGGCGATAGTTAAATAAAATTAGTCCTATAATTGATGAGTAATTAGAGAGTTTTATCCATTCCAACTATAAAATGTCGTACATTCTTAAGCTAACCATAATTGGATTAGTTTTTTTCTCTTTTGCAGCTGAATATACATGCACATTTATTAGTTTATGTCTCAGAACTTGGGGAACACCTGCTTTTCGCGGATCCAATCAGGCATGCTGGGTCGGGTTTTACGTTCCGCCTTGCCGAAGTCATCATGTTCTGATTTGTTGGGCCAGGCATGCTCAGATACTATTGCGTTACGCGTCACAATTTCTTCCCTCGTGACGTTAATAACCATAAAATCTGTGGCAAGTGCTACGCGCCCATCGTAGTTCTCACGGATGGCCGCATACATTTCCGGCGCTGTGTCAAAATCATTGAAGAAGTGGAAAGCAACGAATAATTTGGGGTTGCACTTAGCGACTACGTAGGCAGCTTCTGCTGGATCAGAGTGAATGATGGTTCCGATAGCCTTTGCTGTGCGCTCGTCATAACCAGACCTCTCCATAAGCTGGTCTACAGTGTTGAAGGTTTCGTGGATTAGTACGTCTACTCCTTGCGCATTTTCGATCATAAATTCTGACGGTGTTGTATCTCCAGAATAAACCATAGAAAGCCCATTCCATTCTAATTTCAAACTAACCGGTCCATCCATTATATGTACGGCCGGGAAGCTAGTAATCTTTACACCATTCTCTTCATATATGACGTGAACTTTAGAGTAATCGAACTCGTGACAGTTAACTTCTGCACCTATAGCAGGGAGAGCATGAACACGGCTTTCAGTATCCCAACGGTAAGACTCCTTTTGGTGCTTAGCAAAGTGAGCAAATCCATATTCAGGTTTATCGGCAGAGGGTCCATAGACTTCAAGCGGTTTTAGACGTCCTCCAGCCCAGCTACCAACCCATATTTGACCAAAATCACCTACATGATCTGTATGCAGATGGGTGGCAAAGTAAGCTGTGATAGCATTATAAGGTATTTCAAGGGCAGTGAAGTTCATTTGCGAACCAAAGCCAAAATCAAACATAAACTTGTCGCCGTTACCTAACTCAATAAGCCAGCAAGAATTAGCTTGGGAACGGCGTAGAAAAGGTCGTCCAGTACCTAATGCTGTTATGCGCATTTCATCTGAGCTAAGTTTTTCAGCGCCTGGCAAAAAATGCTCTGGATATTTACCTCTTTTGGTATTAGTTGTCATTCCCTCCCCCTTTGGATAAGTATGTATCTCTATTTCTGTACGACATTCAAATTCAAAGGTTTCGCCATTTGAGAAGTTTTCTCTCAGTAAAACCAATCAGCCAATTAGCGATTAAGCCCATACATGATAAGATTATGATACCGGCCAGTAGGCGGTCAATAGCGAAAAGAGAACCTGCCATTTGAATGTATGCGCCAATTCCTTTTTCGGCTGCAATTAACTCTGCTGCGACAATAAGAATAATTGCGATTGCCGCGGTAATGCGCATGTTAGACAAGATAACTGGCAGTGATGCTGGAAAGACTATTTTTTTTGTTATCGAAAACCAGGTTAAATTAAATGACTGTCCCATGCGTATTAGGCTACGGTCCACGTTATCTATAGCTCCGTACGTAGCTATTATTGTCGGAAATAATGTGCCAAATAATATCAAATTTACCTTTGAGAGTTCGCCAATTCCAAACCAAATTATAAACAGTGGTAAAAGAGCTATTTTTGGTATTGGAAATATAGCTGCAACGATAGGAGCGAGACCTGCTCTGACTAATGAAAATAAACCAATAGCAAACCCAATAATTATTCCTAGAATTGATCCTAGTGTCCAACCAAGAATAAGTCGTTTTAGGCTGGCTCCGACATGGAGGTATAAGTCACCAGTTACATAAAGATCGTGGAATGCTATTACTACTTCTGTAGGATTTGGAAGGACTAACTTTGATATAAAACCTAATGTACTTCCCAGGTGCCATAGAGCAATTAATACAATAAAGACTACGGGGCTGATCCAATAGTTCTTCCTGTAACTAAACCCACTTCCTCGAAATGGGATTTTGATAAATGTATTTTTTTTATGTTTCACTTCCAATTTCGCGTTCAGCGGCTACCGCTTCCTCTTTTAACAGATCCCAAAGATATTTTTCCAATTCGATATTTCGAAGTTCCCGCTCTTTCAATGCTTTTTCTATATTTACTGTTTCCCTTACCTCTCCAGGTCTGCGGGACATTACCACAATTTTGTGACCAATACGAATAGCTTCGGATAAATTGTGTGTTATATAAATTGAGGTGAATCTTTGTTTATCCCATAAATCAATCAAGTCGTTTAAGAGTATCTCGGAAGTCTGAGAATCTAGGGCCGATAGTGGTTCGTCCATCAATAATATTGAAGGGTTCACAGCAAGAGCTCGAGCTATACCCACTCTTTGTTTCATGCCTCCTGAGAGTTCTCTTGGCCAGCGTTTGCTAAATTCAGACAGATTTGTACGTTGCAAAACAGAATTTATGATTTCCTGTTTTTCCTTATTGGAGATAGGGTGATCCTCTAATACAAGTGAGATATTACTCTCTACCGTTCGCCAAGGTAAAAGTGAGAAATCTTGAAAAATAAAAGTTAGCGCATTCAAGCAATCCGAGGGGGGTGACCCCCTCGTTTTGATATTGCCCGAACTTGGCTCCTCCAAGCCCCCCATTAATCTTAGAAGGGTCGATTTACCACAACCTGATGGTCCAATAATACAAACAATTTGACCTTCATCGGCTGTCAAATCAATTTGATTTAGTACAAGTAAGTCGTCGTAAGTTTTAGATACACCCTCTACGACTAATTCCATGACTATATCAAAGTCTTAAGATTAATAGGTTTTAACGTAACTAGTATCGACTAAATTCTTAATTGAAGCCGAGCCTGGTACAAGTTTTTCTGACTTGAACCAATCAAGTTGATGTTTAACTGATGTTAGGTTTAGTCGACCATCCGGTTGTAATCTCATTGACCCAGCTTGGATCGAGCCTGCCGCTTTTTCATAAGGACGACTTGTATAAACATACTTATGAATCAACCTGGTGGTAGCCTCTATGGCGCCGGCGCCTCGTTTTTTATCCACCATTACATCATTAAATTCTTTTATACCTTTTGAGTAAGCACCCAAGAATTTTTTTGTTAAAGCACGTTTATTATCGGCATTATTTTTTGAAGTAAAAATTGTTGTGATTTGGTAACCATCAATATAATCCGCAACATCGCCAATAATTTTTGCTCCACCTGATTTGTGAAGAGCTTTCGCAATATGTGGCACTATTGACCAAGCGTCTATTTGGCCAGATTTTAAAGCTCCAATAATAGCTCCCACTTTTTGCAATGGCTTCAGACTCATTTGTTTACTTGAGAATCCTTCCT
>PTLG01000058.1 GCA_002937995.1 Alphaproteobacteria bacterium MarineAlpha3_Bin7
TACCCAAGTTCTTTTACCCACTTTTTACTAACTATGGGAAATGTACAAAACTTTTGCGACTCCCAGGCGTCATTAAACCACATGCAATAAATTTCATCTGGATATTTTTCTACTTCTTCATCCAACCTAATATCCCAAGCAGGATCAATATAAACCTGATCATCGCTTGTGTATAAAAGCACCTCACCCTTTGCCTCCTGAGCTAAACAATTTACTGAACCTGGCACTCCAATACTCGGGCCTTCAAAAATTTTGATAGATTTGTCTACCCCATATTTTTGCCCTAAACTCTCCAAAGGCTCCCTGTAACTTAACCCTTCAGAATCATCTTTATCTATATAAAAAAGCAACTCTATCCTGTGCAGTTTTTTCGCTGTTTTAAAAACACTATCAGCAAATTCAATTGCCCGATTGGGACGCCCGCGACTCGGACACAGAAGTGAAAAGCACCTCATTTTAAAACTCCGGTAAAATGAATATAAATATCATAAACCTATTACAATTATAATTTTTGAGCCTCTAGTTATCATTTATACTCGAAAATTGGCCAGCTGTTAAAGTTAAGTTATTTATAAAATTCTTTCCTCTAAAAAATATTAGTTTTGAATCAAGTAAATCCTTGCAAATAGTGTTTTGTTGTGCTGTCGGTTGGTCTAATATTTGTTTTAGTGGGAGTATTAAATGGTAAAAGAACAATCTGACAAAAGTGCCCTAAGAGATAATTTTAGGGATGTAGGCTTTTGGAATCCTACTCAGATATTACCACATGAAATCGGGGCCGTTATCCATAGAATGGACCTTAACGAATGTCCTCATCCGCCATCTCCACGAGTTGTTGAAGCTATAAAGCTTGCAGCCAATGATCTTAACAGATATCCGGATGGCACCTGCCCAGAACTTGCTGAAAGGCTTAGCGAACAATCTAAACTTCCAAAAGAACAAATATGTTTTGGTGGCGGTAGCACGCAACTTCTAACCTCAATCGCCGAAATTACTGTAGGTCCAAATGAAAATATTGTATCCCCAGAAATAGTATGGCGACGGTTCCAGGGCGTATATAGAGTGGTAGCCGCAGACGTAACTTTTGTGCCAAATAAGGATAATGGCGGCATAGCGGTGGATCAATTAATCAAAAGTATAAATAACCAAACCAAGTTATTAGTTGTTTTAACACCAAACAACCCAACTGGACTTATGCTATCGGAAGAAGAAATTTATACCGTCTGCCATGAAACGCCAGAAAACGTGATGCTATTTATTGACGAGGCGTATTATGAATTTGCGCTTTTTGCAGGTGGGGTAGATGCACTATCAATCTTAAAAAATAGAAAGGGGCCCTGGGTCCTTACTAGAACTTTTTCTAAGGCATACGCCTTGGCTGGTTTACGTTTAGGTTATGCTTTTTGCAGCTCGGAGGAAGTTGCTAATGCTTTGAGATTAGCAACCAGCACATTTAATGTTAACGGTGTGGCCGAAAAGGCGGTATTGGCAGCACTTGACGATACAGAATACACCAAATTTATCTTAGAGAGCAATGCTCTGGAAATGTCAAAAATCAAAACAAAGTGTCAGGAGCTAGGGCTCAAATATATGGACTCAGTAACAAATTTTATCTCAATAGATGTCGGTGTTCCAAATGGAGAGTTGGTTCAGAAAATGCGAGATAGAGGAATTAGAATCTCTACCCCTGGTTATGAGCAGACGGGAACCTTTATTAGAGTCTCTTCAGGATTACCCGAAGAAACCTCAAATTTTTTAATTGCTCTGGAAGAAATATTAGGTGAAATGAGAAATTGATATTGTTTGCTTACAAAACTAAATCAGTTAATCAATATTTATTATGTTGACGGTAAACCTTTGATTTGTCACTAGGAATAGTGTTTAACACTTAGTGTTATTAGAGAGAAATCGCTGGTATAAACTTTTATGTCCCAATATTTAAAAAACCATTGGTATGTCGTCGCGCAAAAAAATGAGCTAAAGGATCAACCTTTGGCTAGGATGGTTATGGAAAAACCGCTGGTTATTTTTAAGGGGAAATCCAACAAAGTTGGAGTTCTTGACGATCTATGTGCACATAGATTGACCCCCCTATCACTGGGAGAAATAGTGGGGGATAGTATTCAATGCGGCTATCATGGTTGGACATTTGACTGCGAGGGAAAATGTGTATCTATTCCGAACGTAAAGAAAATAAATAATATTAGTGTATTTTCTTATCCAGTAATTGAAAAATGGGGTTGGATATTTATTTGGATGGGCAAACCTGAGCTAGCCAGTCAAACACCATTACCAGACTTTCATGTGATCGATGAAGAAAAATGGGTGGGCTCCGGTAGTATGTTAAATGTGTCGGCCAACTGCGACTTGATCCGTGATAACCTGCTAGACTTAACGCATGCAAAATATACTCATAAACAAACATTGGCCACCGATGAAGTTGATGAAGTTCCTATAATTGCCAAAAAAATAGGGAATATGGTAAGTGTAAAACGAGTTATGAAAAATATTAAACCGTCTCCTTTTTTTGCTAAATCTGTTGGCTATAAAGAAAATATAATTCATAGGCAAACTACTGAATATACCCCTGGATGTAATATTGTTATAAGGCTCAGAGGAAATTCGGCTCCAGGCGCTTCTGAAAACAAAAAAAATGGATTTAGGGTTCTCAATGCAATGACACCAGAGACAAAAACTTCAACACATTATTTTTGGTGGTTAGGGCGAGATTATGACCAAAACAATAGTGAGTTGACGCAGTGGATGAAAGATGCAAATGCACGTACATTTTTGGAGGATAAAGTTGTATTGGAAGCACAACAACAGAATATGATTTTAAATCCCAATAAAAATCCTATTCCTTCGCCAATGGATAAGGGTATAGCTCTGGCTGAAAAGTTAAACATTGAGCTTCTAGAGCGAGAAACACTAACTCCGTCACCAAAACGCGGTGTTAACAATGCAAGATAACGAAAATGAACTCTCAATATTAGAAACTATAGCAAAAACTGCACAAAAATTAGGTGCAGATGACTGTGATGCTATTTGTGTAAAATCAATATCTCTATCAATTTGCCAAAGAATGGGTAGTATGGAAAAAATAGAGAGATCAGAAAGTTCGGACATTGGAATAAGAGTCTTTGTTGGTAAAAAACAGGCAATAGTATCCTCTTCAGATGTAACAAAATCAGCTCTACAGCAAGTAGCTGAAAGGGCAGTAGCTATGGCTAAGGCTGCTCCAGAAGATAGTTACTGCGGATTAGCAAGTAAAAACCAGTTGTCTAAAAAACCAGCAGACATTGACTCCTTTGATCCAGTAGAACCGGATACAAACACCCTGATTAAGTGGACTCGAGAGGCCGAGGAAGCTGCCTTATCAGTGAAAGGTGTAACAAATTCTGAAGGAGCCGAGGCCGATTGGGGCAAGGGAGAAGTATCCGTTTACGCTACCAACGGGTTTGCAGAAACTTATAAAGGGTCACACTACTCCCTCAGCGCTTCTGTGCTAGCAGGTAGTGGCACAGAAATGGAGAGAGACTACGAATATTCCGGGACGGTTTATGGCACTGACCTAATGAATGCCGAAGACTTGGGAAAAATTGCTGGAAATAGAGCTGTTAGGAGATTAGAACCAAAAAAAATTAACACTAGCCAAGTGCCTGTTATTTTTGATTCAAGAGTCTCTCGTAGTCTGATCTCGCATCTGGCGGGTGCTATAAATGGAGCCGCAATAGCTCGTAATACCAGTTTTCTGCTAAATAAAATGAATGAACAATTATTTCAAGACAGTGTTTCCATAGTAGATGAACCTCATAGGGCGAGAGGGCTCCGCTCGGTGCCTTTTGACTCAGAGGGCCTATCAAATAAGAAAATTAATATTGTTGAGGACGGGGTTTTAAAATCTTGGTTGCTAGACTTGAGATCGTCTCGACAACTTAAACTGCATTCAACGGGACATGCTAGCAGGGGGGTGTCCAGCTTGCCTAGTCCGTCTCCAACAAATTTATATCTCGCACCGGGTAAGAAAAGTGTAACGGATTTAATAGATCCAATTAAGGAGGGTTTTTTTGTTAATGAGTTAATTGGTTCGGGAGTAAATGGCCTAACCGGAGACTACAGCCGCGGAGCTTCAGGATTTTGGATAGAGAATGGAGAAATTTTGTTTCCCGTCAGTGAAGTAACAATTGCTGGGAACCTCTTGGATATGTATAAAAATCTATCTCCAGCTAGTGATCTAGATTTTCGCTATGGCATAGATGCACCTACTTGCCGCGTAGACGGAATGACAGTAGCGGGTAAGTAAATTGGGTCCTAATTCAGGCTTTAATGGACAGGGGTTGTTAAATTACTAGCTTACCTAACTGAAATTTTTTGTATTAAAAATGGGGTATATTTTGGAACCAAAACCCAATCCTCTAGAAACTGACTCCGCAGACGCTAGTTCAACACAACTTGTAAAGCGGCTTTTCAAGGAAAGTATTCGCCCCTATCTAAAATGGATAATTTTATCTCTTATTTGTATGACTGGTGTTGCAGCTGCTACTGCGACGAGCGCATGGCTGATGAAACCTGTAATTAATGAAGTTTTTGTAGCTAAGAATGAAACTTTATTATTTCCAATATCGTTAGCTGTAATTCTCACTTTTGCGATAAAAGGTCTATCAAACTATGGGCAATCTGTATCTATAAGTTATGTTGGCCAAAGAATTGTAACAGATACACAACATCGACTATATGAACACCTAATTGAAATGGAATTAGGGTTTTTTCATCAGTCCTCTACTGGAAGTCTTTTGTCAAGATTTACGGTAGATATCAATATGATGAGAAATGCTGTGTCAAATGCGCTTACGGGAATTGGTAAAGATTTTTTGACTTTAGTGTTCTTAGTTGGGGTTATGTTTTACCAAGATTGGTTGTTATCTCTAATTGCTTTTTTTGCATTTCCAATTGCCATCTTTCCTATAGTGAGCCTTGGAAAAAGAATTAGGGCGGTCACTCTCGATACCCAAGAGGAATATGGAACATTTACAACTATATTGGAACAAACTTTCCAAGGTGCTCGTGTAGTAAAAGCATATAATTCAGAGGATTATGAAAAGGCCCGAGTTAGACAAATTGCGGAACGGTTATTTGGCCTCGTATTTAAATCTATGAGAATAAGGTCTTTGGCTAGTCCCCTGATGGAAACGCTAGGTGGCTTAGCAGTCGCTCTAGTCATTTTCTATGGTGGATATAGGGTAATAGGAGAATCTATGGATCCCGGCTCTTTTTTTTCCTTTATCACTGCCCTACTGTTAGCCTATGAGCCAGTAAAAAGATTAGCTAACCTTAATGCGACTTTGCAAGAGGGCCTAGCAGGGGCTGAGAGATTGTTTGCGTTGCTTGACTTAAAACCTGGCATTAAGGAACACCCTAATGCTAGAGAGTTAGATATTAAAAATGGCGAAATACAGATAAATAATATTACGTTTTCATATGTGGATGAGCAGATAGTACTTAACAATATATCTTTAAATATACCGGCCGGGAAGCTAGTAGCCCTCGTTGGCCCATCGGGTTCTGGTAAGTCAACAATCTTAAACCTGATTCCTCGCTTTTTTGATGTCGACACTGGTAATATTTCAATTGATGGGTCTGATTTGAGGGAAGTTACCTTTGCATCTTTACGAAAAAGAATTGGATTGGTAAGTCAGGAAATAGCTCTCTTTGACGATACCATCAAAGCTAATATATCATATGGTCAACCAACAGCTTCAGAAGAGAAAATAATTGAAGCGGCAAAAAATGCATTAGCCCACGACTTTATCATGGAAATGCCAAAAGGGTACGACACTCAAGTCGGTGAGCAAGGCATCAAATTATCTGGAGGACAGCGACAAAGGATAGCAATTGCCCGAGCAATGCTAAAAGATGCACCAATTCTACTTTTGGATGAAGCTACTTCATCTCTAGACGCAGAGTCAGAAAACCTCATCCAACAAGCATTATTCAAACTAATGAAAGGACGTACTACGCTGGTTATAGCTCACAGACTCTCTACAATTATTGACGCAGATTTAATTTATGTAGTGGATAGTGGAAAGATTTTAGAAAGTGGGGATCATAATACACTAATCAAAAATGGGGGACCTTATTCTAGGCTTTATTCTGTACAATTCGGCAGTCAGGAGTTATCTAAACTGGAAATCCTATCTAAGGAGATGGGCCAAGGTAGCCTAGATCAATAATAAAAATGGCAACACCAAAATTAATAAAAAGTCTGTCTCGGAACAATTACTGTAGAATTTTCATAAGCTGGCTTGCTACTAAATATATTAATTGGGTGGATAAAACCACATCATGGAACCACGAATATACCCAAGCCACCAAAGACTATCTTAACAGTGGCAAACCCTTTATAGGGTGTTTTTGGCATGGAAGACTGATGATGATGGGATCAAACTGGAATAAGAAACTAAAAGTTTTTATGCTTATTTCTCGACACCCAGATGGAAAATTGATTTCCCAAATTGTTGCTAGATTAGGTTACTTTGTTTTAGAGGGATCAACAAAAAGAGAAGGCTTCAGAGCAACACGCCAAATGCTAAAAGTACTAAAAGATGGGAACATTGTGGGTATAACACCAGATGGACCAAGAGGGCCCCTTATGACTGCAAGTATGGGGGCAATAAGTCTAGCTAAAATTAGTGGAAAACCAATACTGCCAACCACTTATAGCGTTAGCCGAAAAAAAACAATCAATAGCTGGGACAAATTTTTATTTGCGCTATTTTTTGGCGAAGGAATCTTCCTTTGGGCTGACCCAATTTGGGTGCCAAATGACGCCGATGATCAAACAATGGAAAAACTTAGAATAAGACTCCAAAACAGTCTTATAGAAATAACAAAAAGAGCTGATGAAATATGTGGAACCGACCAGGATTAAAAAAACAATTAATTCTGTTTTAAGTTGTAAAAAACCAGAGGGGATAAATCCAATAATTAAGTTTTACCAAATATTTATGTTAATCATAACACCTATTCTGCCCCTGTATCTGCAATTGAGAGTATGGAACGGAAAAGAGGAGGTTGAGCGGTTGCCGGAAAGGTACGGCAAGAGTAACTTGAAAAGGCCTGAGGGAAAATTAATTTGGATCCACGCCGCAAGTGTTGGAGAATCTTTGTCGATATTACCACTAATCGATTTACTCATTAAACATGATAATAAAGCTTATGTATTGCTGACCACAGGAACAATTAGCTCAGCTACTTTGATGAGAGAAAGGCTTCCGGATAAAGCATTTCATCAATATGCCCCAGTAGATCACTTCAAATATGTGCAAAATTTTTTAAATTTTTGGAACCCGGACGTAGGAATTTGGACAGAAAGTGAATTCTGGCCAAATTTAATTATAGAAGCAAAAAACCATGGAGTTCCAATTGGGTTAATCAATGGGAGAATCTCAGATAAATCATTTAGAAGATGGAAAAGACTTGGCAAAATGATTTCTATCATTCTAAAGAAATTTGACTTTTGTCTTGGACAAACTGAAAGCGACACAAACAGACTAGCTGTTTTAGGAGCTAAAAAATACGAATATCTCGGTAACCTCAAGTTTTCATCCCCGCCACTACCTGTTAACAAACAAGAGTTATCGAACCTTAAATCACAGCTCCAAGACAGACCCTGCTGGCTAGCTGCAAGCACACATAAAGGTGAGGAAGAGATTGTTGCGGATGTTCACCAAAAACTTAAAGATAATTATAACTCTATTCTTACAGTAATTGTTCCTAGACATCCAGAGAGGGGAGAGGAAATTTTCGAAAAACTGAGCCAATACACTAATCTTACAATTTCTAGAAGATCTCGCGGTAATTCCATTGATTCTGATACAGATATATATCTAGCTGACACTATTGGCGAACTAGGCCTTTTTTTTAGTTTATCCAAAATAACCTTTATGGGAAAATCACTCGTGCCTTTGGGTGGCCAAAATCCAATTGAACCGCTAAAATTAGGATCCGCTGTAATTCATGGGCCGCATATGAGTAATTTTACAGAAATAGTGAAAGAATTATGTGAGTTTGACTGTGCTGTCCAGATTGATGATCCCAACCAACTGTTTACAGAAATTTTTGACTTGCTCTCAAATAAAAAGAAAATCAAAAATATGATAGAAAACGGAAAAATCTATATCAACTCGAAGAAGTTAGTAGCAGAAAATATAAAGAATAGGATTGTTTCCCTATTTTAGGGTAGTAAGAGGTTAAACCATTAAAAATTATGAAACAGCCAAATTTCTGGTATTTTGATGAGCCTAACCTCTTAGCAAAGTTGCTATATCCCGTGAGTATTATTTTTTTTCTCTTGGGAAGAATATCTCAACTTTTTGTAAAACCTTGGAAAGCCCCAATACCCGTCATTTGCATTGGTAATCTGGTTGTAGGGGGTTCGGGAAAAACCCCTACTGCGATAGCATTAGCAGCGGTTCTAAAAAGTAAGGGCTGGAAACCGCATTTTCTAACTAGGGGGTATGGTGGAACAACGACCGAACCCTTGTTGGTGAATATCGAAAACCATTCGTCAGATATTGTTGGAGACGAAGCCCTGTTGTTAGCTGAAATTTCGCCTACCTGGGTATCCTCAAACAGAACTAAGTCAGCAAAACTAGCTATTGAAAACGGTGCAAATATATTAATTTTAGATGATGGCTTTCAAAATGCGAGCATTCAAAAGGACTTATCAATTCTAGTGATTGACGGAGAAGTGGGGTTTGGTAATAAGTATCTTTTACCAGCTGGACCTCTCAGAGAAAATATAGCCAAAGGTCTGAAAAGGTCTAATGCAGCCCTTATTTTAGGAAATGATACAAAAATGATCACAGATCATATATTAAAACACAAGGGCAAAGAATTTCCCATGCTGGGCGGTTCTATTGAACCAGCGGGTATTAAGCCTCAATTTTTTGAGAAAAAATTCGTAGCATTTTCTGGAATTGGGAGGCCAAAAAAGTTCTTTGATACCCTAGACAAAATAGGCCTTGATATAATTCGCACTTTCTCCTTTGACGATCATCATCCTTATTCAAGGGACGAATTAATAAATTTGTCAACATATGCAGAAAGACACGGGGCTGAGTTAATTACAACTTCCAAAGACAGACGCAGAATAAATGCTAATATTAAATTGGCTATCAATGAGTTACCTATATACATTAAATGGCGAAAAACTAGCGAACTTGATAAATTTCTTGATTACTTAGAAGATATCTCTCTTGATACAAAAACTTAAATATATACTCGAGGCCTGTGCAGCAGGGTTTGTTTATTTCATTTTTGCCATTCTGGATGTGGATAAGGCCTCGGCTTTAGGGGGGTGGCTAGGAAGAACAGTTGGCCCCTACCTAGGTGTATCCAAAATTGCTAGAAACAACATAAAAAATACTTTCCCTAATTTAAGTGAGAAGAATTTACAAAAAGTTATATTAGAAATGTGGGATAACCTGGGCAGAACTGCTGCAGAACACTGCCATTTGGACAAATTCAAACCACATATCAAAGATAGTCGTGTAGAAGTTTCCGGTATCCAATATCTTGAAAAAATTAGAAAAGATGGGGCACCAGCATTGTTTTTCTCCGCCCATTTAGCAAATTGGGAAGTTTCGTCCCTCGGGGCCTCCGAACTTGGTATTAATGTACATTTAGTCTACCGGAGAGCCAATAATCCTTTTTTTGACAAACTTATTATGAAAACCAGGGACAACGTAAATAAAAAGCTATTTCCAAAGGGACCAGAGGGGGCAAGAGCTATAATAAAAAAAATTAAAAATGGCGAGAGTGTAGCAATGCTAGTAGATCAAAAAATGAACGACGGTATAGCTGTGCCATTCTTTGGTCGGGACGCTATGACTGCTCCAGCTATAGCAGAACTGAGTATGCGGTATAAATGTCCAATTATTCCTGTCAGGGTAGAAAGAACCACGGGCGCCTACTTCAAGGTTACCGTCTACCCGCCACTAAATAACTCCATTCAAACTGATAAAAATATAGACTCCAAGGTCATAATGACCAAAATAAACGAGATGCTGGAAAGCTGGATAGAGGAAAAACCAGCGCAGTGGCTTTGGATTCACAAAAGATGGCCTAATTCATAGGGTTTTATAAAATTTTGAGGCTAAGACTCAGTTTCAGTTTTGTCATAGACCTGTGCACTAACTAATCCATCAGAAAACTTTATGTTTATTATCGAGTCCAAACTTGTTTTTTTAGCGGACGTTAGATTTCCCTCACTATCTGTGACCAGAGCAAAACCTCTATCCAAGGTTCTCTGAAAGGAAACCCCTTCTAGTGCTAAACCTGTCTTTTCTAATTTATTATGTTTTCCAACAACTATCTCCCTAAAAGTATTAGTGAGAGTTTTGATGGTCATTTTTAATTGTTCGTCCTTAAATAAAATCTGCTGTCTTGGACTAACTAGGGCGGCAGACAATTGACCCAAAGACATAGACTTTTCCTGTATATTATTTCCAATAGCTAGTTGCATATGTGAGGAAGTATCATCAAATTTCTGATATGCATTCTCCAATACCCTCATGGGATTTACTATCCCCCTACTCAATCCCATAATTTTTTCCTCCATAGATTCTATATTTGTCTTTATAGATGATCTAAGGCGGATCTCAGAATTTTTTACTTTCCCTAGCAATTCCTCTCTCTCAGGTACAGCAAATTCTGCTGCTGCAGTAGGGGTAGGCGCTCTCAAATCTGCCACTAAGTCTATCAATGTAGTATCTGTCTCATGCCCAATGGCAGAAATGATGGGTATACTGCATCTTGAAACTGCTCTAACTACATTTTCTTCATTAAAAGCCCAGAGGTCTTCGAGACTGCCGCCGCCTCTAGCAACAATAATCAACTCTGGTGGCTCAATCTGGGAATTTGCACTCAACTTATCAAAACCCTCTAAGGCGGCAACTATTTCTTTAGCAGCATCCTTTCCTTGAACCCTAGTAGGCCATATCAGCACACGTCTGGGGAAGCGATCTCTCAAGCGATGTAAAATGTCACGTATAACAGAGCCCGTCGGAGAAGTGACTACGCCTATAGAATTTGGCAACTTGGGCAAGGGTAACTTATTAGATTGATCAAACAGCCCCTCTTTTAACAGTTTTTTCCGTCTATCCTCTAATAACTTTAAAAGAGCCCCCTCGCCCGCGACTTCCACCTGTTCTATTATTATTTGATAACTTGAACGACCTGAATAAGTTGATACACGCCCTGAAGCAATTATTTCCAGTCCCTCTTCTGGTCTTACCCCCAATCGAGACACTGTACCTTTCCAACAAACACCGTCGATAACCGCATTATCATCCTTAAGCGTTAAATACATATGGCCCGATGAAGCTGTTACTAACCTAGAGACCTCTCCTCTAATTCTTATACTTGGAAAAGCCGACTCCACCGTATCCTTTAAAAGACTAGAAAATTCGCTAACCGTATATTCTGGGCGATTGTGGTCAACTCTGTCATGATAGTGTTCTATTTCCATCTTTATATTCTAGTTTATGTTTAAGATAAGGTATAGTAGAGAAAGCTAATTATATTCAGGAGCTTTGAATGAATATTTTGGTAGTTGGAGCAGGCGGAAGAGAGCATGCAATTTGTTGGGCAATTAGGAAATCTACTAAGTGTAAAAATCTTTACTGTGTCCCAGGTAATGCTGGTATAGGGGAAGTTGCAACTTGCGTGAATATTGGGATAACCGATACAGAAAAAATTGTAACTTTCTCTCTGGAAAAAAATATTGACCTCGTAGTTATTGGACCTGAGGATGCGCTAGTTATAGGACTAGTAGATGAATTAAAGAAAAATAGTATTTTAGCTTTTGGACCCAATAAATCTGCCTCAATACTCGAGGGTTCAAAGAGCTTTATGAAGGAGTTTTTTGATAAATATAATATCCCAACTGCTGAATTTAAATGTTTTGATAACCACCAGGATGCAATCTCCTATGTGAAACATATGGGAGCACCGATTGTTGTCAAAGCCTCTGGACTGGCTGCAGGGAAAGGTGTGTTTGTCTGTCAGACTGAAGATGATGCCGTGGCTGCTATAAGAAATCTTATGCTAAATGATACACTTGGAGAAGCGGGGAAAAAAGTTGTTATAGAGGAATTATTATTAGGTGAAGAAGTTAGTTTTTTCTGCTTAGTATCTAACAATGATTGCATCCCCCTAGCAACTGCTCAGGATCACAAAAGAGCATATGACGGCGACCTAGGACCAAATACAGGTGGAATGGGGGCATATTCGCCTGCAAATATATTAGATGTCTCTCTGAGTGAAAAAATTATGCGAACTATTATAAAACCAACCATTGAGGGCATGTCTTTGGAAAAACGGCCATTTAGCGGAGTACTTTATGCTGGTTTGATGATTACCGAAAATGGCCCCAAAGTCCTTGAGTACAACGTTAGGTTTGGAGATCCAGAATGCCAAGTTATCTTAACTAGAATAGCCTCAGATCCCCTTGAAATGTTTTTAGCTACAGCCCAAGGACGCCTATCAGAAATTAATCTTGAGTGGAAAAAGGACTCCTCTTTGGTCATTATAATGGCCACAAATGGTTATCCTGGCAAGTACCAGAGGGGATCAGTAATCTTGGGGTTGGAGAATGTAGAGGAAATGATTGATGTAAACGTTTTTCATTCTGGTACGGCTAATAGGAATGGTAACATAATTGCTAATGGGGGCCGTGTACTCGGAATCACGGCTACTGGAAAGAGTCTTAAAGAGGCTCAAAAGATAGCGTATTCGGGAGTAAAAAAAATAGGTTGGGAAAACGGTTTTTATCGAACAGATATTGGTAATAAGGGATTATAATAAATTTAATTTGATAAAATTATTTTTTTCCAAGTGTCGTGACCCCATTTCATGTAAGAGTTAACTATCGCTGACCTCAATACTTTTTCGACGGAGTTATACTTACTAATTTTTTGATTTTTTGAGGAAATTATAGGATTACTATGTGATAAAGGCTCTAAAACACCGTCTTTTATATGATACAAATTTGTTATGGAAAT
>PTLG01000059.1 GCA_002937995.1 Alphaproteobacteria bacterium MarineAlpha3_Bin7
GAAAATAGGGACATAAAATATCCGGAGGGGTTTGTTAGGTGGACAGAAACAGCTAATTTAAGTGAGAGCCTAAGATTAATGTCCGGTGCTTCTCCTAATAATTTGAATGTTAAGGCACTAACCACACATGTTTATGATTTTGAAGATGCAGAGACTGCATACAAATCTATTTTTCAGGGGTCTGAAAATCATCTAGGCGTAGTACTAAGTTATTCAAATGAAGTTAAAGCTGCTCCAGACCCAACCTTTTCTGTCACGAGACCCGCAGGGGACGTTTGTTCTATTGGGCTAATTGGCGCTGGAAATTTTGCAAAAAATGTACTTCTCCCTGTGCTAAACAAACTCGAGGGGATAAAGTTGCATACCGTAATTTCAAAAAGAGGAAATTCTGCCTCTTATGTAAAAGAAAAGTATAACTTTCTTATCGCGGGTTCATCTGAAGATGAAATATTTGAAAACCCTGCAATTAACGCTGTTATTATTACTACGCAACACGATAGTCATAGTTCTTTGGCTTCTAAAGCCCTATCAAAAGGAAAGTGCGTATTTGTAGAAAAACCCCTAGGGCTAAGTATAGCTGAATTGGAGACTGTTGCTAAGACAGCACAATCTTCCAATGGGTTCTTTCAAGTAGGATTCAATAGGCGATTTGCACCCATATTTCAAAGGGCAAAATCTGAAATAGATAATTTAGGAGGCCCTAAACATATGGTTTTTCGTATAAACGCTGGACCAATTCCAGAGGGCTCATGGATACAATCTCCCGCGGAGGGGGGAGGACGAATAATTGGCGAAATGTGCCATTTTATAGATCTAGCAAGATATTTTGTAGGTTCGCCAATAGTCTCTCTAATTTCCGATAGCACTCGGAAGGGAAAAGATTTTTGTGACGATGTTGCTACAAGTATTACTTTTTCTGATGGTAGCTTAGTCTCTATTTCCTATACTTCTCTTGGGGATAGTTCTTATCCCAAGGAAAGTTATGAGATTTATGGTGGAGGGTCTGTTTTAACCATCAATAATTTACAAAAGTTAAGTATTACGTCTGGAGGTAAGACAAAAACTATACGCTACAAAAGAGAAAAGGGTATAAAACAGGAACTAAATGAATTTGTTAGATCGGTTAAAGATAATAATGGACCCCCAATTGACGAGATGGAAGCTTTGGAGTCAAGTGCCGCAAGTATTTCCATAATTGAGTCTCTGCAGAAAGGACAGCGTATAAATATAAATAAGTTTGGGAAACTGGCCAATGACTAATAACAGCCTTAGTCTAAAAACTGCTATAGATAAACTATCTAGTGCTAAAGTTATTTGTGTTGGAGACGTTATGCTTGATAAATTTATTTACGGTGAAATTGAGAGAATATCGCCAGAGGCCCCTATACCTGTGCTGCGTTGTATAAGTGAGACTAGTATGCTTGGCGGCGGGGGAAACGTGGCCAGAAATATAATTGGGTTAGGTGGTTATTGCAAATTTGTCTCTGTAGTTGGTAAGGATTCTGCTGGTAAAGAACTAATCTCTCAGGTAGGTAAACTCAAAAACTTGGATGCTAGACTGATTACCGACCCAAAGCGTCAAACATCAATAAAAACTAGGTTCATCGCGTCGAACCAACAGGTAATGCGAGCTGACACTGAAACAATCGAGCCAATTACTAGTGAGACTGAAAAATTAGTTTTAGACGCTATTTCAAGAGAAGCCAGTGACTTTTCGGCAATTGTTTTAGCGGATTATGGGAAAGGTGTATTATCTGACGGATTGGCACAAAAAATATTAAGCATGGCTAAAACAAATAAAATTCCGGTGGTTGTTGATCCTCAGGGCTCCAACTATTTTGAATATGATAATGCTTCAATTGTGACACCCAATAAAAAAGAACTACAAGAAGCAACTGGTTTGGCCGTAGAGACTACCGAGGACATTGTGGCAGCAGCAATGAAACTTATGAAAGCCAAAAATATCAAGGCAGTCTTGGCAACTAGGTCAGCAGATGGAATGACTTTAGTCCATAGCAATGGTAAGTATGATCATTACCCAGCTCAAGCTAGAGAGGTTTTTGATGTGTCAGGTGCTGGTGATACGGTTGCTGCCTGTCTTGCTACATGTATTGCTGCCAATATACCTATTGATGTATCTGTAAAACTGGCAAATGCTGCGGCTGGTATAGTTGTTGCAAAAATGGGTACGGCCGTTGCGTATAATGATGATCTCTTGGGCTCAATAACGGACATTGGGGCCGAAGAAAATGAAAAGAAAGTTCATAGCTTACAATCATTGAGTAAAACTATAATCGAGTGGAAAAAAATGGGTTATCTAGTTGGTTTTACAAATGGCTGTTTCGACCTTATTCATCCTGGACATTTGTCTGTTATTCAAAAGGCTAAATCTTTATGTGATCGGTTAATAGTGGCTGTGAATAGTGATGTCTCTATTAAAGCTATCAAAGGTGAAAAAAGACCTATACAAAACCAAAATACGAGAATGGCAATACTTTCTGCCCTATCGGCAGTTGATGTCGTCATTAAGTTTGACTCTAAAACACCCACCGATTTAATAAAGAAATTAGAACCTGATAAATTTTTCAAAGGTTCAGATTATATAGACGCAGAGATACCGGAATCTAAAATAGTTGAATCCTATGGTGGTGAGGTCGTCTTTGTTGATTTGATTGAGGGACATAGTACCACCTCAACTATTAATCAAATAAAAAAAATCCCCTCCCACTAACTAGCATATTTTGTTTGCACTAATTAATAGAGCTAGTTTATTTGCAACATTATAGATTTCCAAATACTGGCAGGAATTGAGCCCCCAGACACCGATAACATTGGTCTGCCATCATCGTTTCCGAGCCAAACTCCTGTTAACATATTTTTATCATAGCCAACAAACCAAGCATCTCTAAATTTCTGACTAGTACCTGTTTTTCCTCCTGCCTTTCTGTCAATTCTAGCTTTTTTTCCTGTTCCCATCGTTAAAACGTCCGAGAGCATAGTATCAAGGGATAACAAGTTGTCGGCCGAAATTACCCTACCAGACCCAGATCCACTTTTTTTATATAGGGTTTTTCCCTTTCCATCATATATTTTCTCTATCCCAAATGCCCATACCCCTTTTCCGCCATTTGCAAATGGCACGTATGCACTTGCTAACTCCAACAAACTAACTTCGCTGGAGCCAAGGGAAATACTCAAGTCATCCGCTATCGGGCTCGAAATACCTAACCTTTTGGCCACGGAAACAATATTTTTAATGCCTGAATATTGCGCAATTTGAACAGCTACGCTATTTGATGAAATTGCGAACGCATCCCTCATTGTTAATGGACCAACATATTTACCTCCGTAGTTGGTCGGGGCCCATTTTCCTATTTTTATGGGCTTGTCATAAAAAATTGTGGTTGGAGAGAGCCCCTTTTCTAAACCTGCTAGATAAACAAACGGCTTAAAGGCTGAGCCTGGTTGCCTTTTTGCCTGAGTTGCCCTATTGAACTGACTACTAGAGTATCTTTTACCCCCCACCAATGACCTGATGGCTCCGTTGAAGTCCAGAACCACTGTCGCCCCATCTGATATTCTTTTATATTTACCATATTTGTCTAACGCCTCTCTAAGAGAGTTTTGTGAAATTTTTTGAATATTGGAGTCCAAAGTAGTTTTGACTATAATCGTACCACTGGTTGGCCCAATGAAATCTGGCAGCCTTTCTATAATCCAATCTGCAAAGTACCTCGCAAAATATCCCTGAGGTCTTACCCCTACTAAATGTAGAGATTGTTTTTTTACTTTTTTTTCCAGCTCCCGAGTAATATATCCAGCAGATACCATATTTTTCAGGACTTGATGGGCTCTTCTCTTGGCGGCCCCTGGATTATTTAGAGGATTCAATCTCGAGGGAGCTTTAAGCAACCCGGCCAAGGTTGCCGCTTGTATAATTGTTAATTTCTCTGAGTTTATACCAAAATACCTCCTAGCTGCCGCGTCTATTCCATAAGCACCAGCTCCAAAATACACTCGGTTAAGATAGACTGACAAAATCTGGGATTTGGTTAGGCTTTTCTCCAACCAAGCCGCTAATATTACTTCCTGTACTTTTCGCTTCAACGATTTATGCGGTGTCAGAAATAAGTTTTTGGCAGCCTGTTGAGTAATTGTACTTCCGCCTTGAACTATCCGTCCTGCCTTTAAATTTTCGACAAAAGCCCGAGTAATGGCGATAGGGTCTATTCCCCAATGTTGAAAAAACCGTCGGTCTTCCGTAGAAATAATGGCGTGGATCAAGTGTTTTGGAAGCATTTTTAATTTGACTGGGGTTCCCCTTTGGCTCCCAAATCTAGCAAATTCTATTCCATCGCTGTCTAGAAGTATAGCAGATGGCCCACTAGCATTACCTTTCACAACTTCAACTGAAGGTAAGTCTAATGCCAAAAACCAAAATATTCCACCCAGCAGAAAAAAAAGCCAAATAACTGACACTAACGACCACTTTAAAATAGTGCCAAATCCAAAAAAAGCCTTTTGAGATGGCTTCTTATTTTTGGAGTTTGTGTTTCTCTTATTCAAAATTTGAGAGCTTTTTTATAGAATAATTATTTAGTATAAATGTTAGACGTATAAAACTGCCTCGAACACTATCAAAACAACAATCCTAGACATCCAAATTAGAAACCGATAAGGCATTTGCCTGAATAAAATCTCTTCTAGGTTCAACAATGTCACCCATCAGAGTTGAAAAAATATCTTCCGCTTTTTCAGCATGCTTTTCCTTGACTTGAAGTAAGGTTCTTGCATTGGGATCGAGTGTAGTCTCCCATAGCTGGTCAGGATTCATCTCTCCCAAACCTTTATAACGCTGCATGCTAACCCCTTTTCGACCCAGCTCCATGATGGCATCAACAAGGGAAACTGGGCCAGTAATAGAAAACTCTACTTCTTTCTGTCTAAGGACAGCATGGCGAGTATACGACTCCTGAAGTGCATCTGCTTTTTTACTTATTGCATGAGCCTCTGTACTCCTAATAACCGATCCATCAATGATGTGAGGCCCATCTGGCACACCCCTTATATTCCTTACAAAGGACAGTCCACCATCGGGAGAAGCCTCACCTTTCCAGCCCCTGTCAGCTGGTGTTTCTAGAGCATCAAGGCGTTTAGCTATATACTTAGCAGCTTGGTCTGCTTGGTCTTGTCTTGCCAAAATATCTTTATCCAATGCACGGGCTATTGCCGCTTGCTCGACTATATCAAGTGGCACCCTTGTAGTTAGACCTCTTAATTGCAAACTGATCTGTCTTGCTGAATCAACAAGACTTGCAAGGTCAATTCCCCCTATTTGCTCCCCATCACCAAGCGTTAAGATACAATCCTTTATCCCAGCGGCAATCAAATAATCCTCTAAGGCTTCGTCATCTTTCAAGTAAACTTCTGAACTTCCTTGTTTAGCTTTGTATAAAGGTGGCTGAGCTATATATAGATAACCCTTGTCAATTAACTCTTTCATTTTTCTATAAAAAAACGTTAACAACAAAGTCCTTATATGACTACCGTCAACATCTGCGTCCGTCATTATAATTACTTTATGGTATCTTAGTTTTTCAATATTAAAGTCCTCATCTCCTATTCCTGTACCCAACGCAGTTATTAGAGTTCCTATTTCTGCAGACCCTAGCATTTTATCAAATCTTGCTCTTTCCACGTTTAATATTTTTCCTCTCAATGGCAATATTGCCTGATTTGTCCTGTTTCTGCCTTGTTTGGCTGAACCTCCTGCGGAGTCACCCTCAACTATAAACAGCTCACTCAATTCAGGATTCTTTTCTTGGCAATCAGCTAGCTTTCCAGGCAACGACGATACATCAAGTGCACCCTTCCGCCTTGTTAATTCTCTAGCCTTTCTTGCTGCCTCTCTAGCGGCCGCGGCTTCTACAATTTTATTTATGATTTGTTTAGCCTCTACTGGATGTTCCTCAAACCATTGATTTAGCCTATCTCCTAATACACTTTCTACTACCGGCCTAACCTCCGATGACACCAGTTTTTCTTTTGTTTGAGAGGAGAATTTCGGGTCTGGCACTTTTACTGAAAGTACACAGGTCATACCCTCCCTAGCATCCTCTCCAGAAATATTAATTTTTGCTTTTTTTGCTATTCCCTCACTATCATAATAAGAATTAATAGTACGGGTTATAGCCCCTCTAAAACCAGTTTCATGCGTACCGCCATCTTTTTGGGGTATGTTGTTTGTAAAAAACAAATTTGACTCGTGATAACTATCATTCCACTGCAATGAAGCCTCTACAGTGATTTCATCTTTTTCCCCTTTAATATTTATAGTAGGGTTTAGAGCATTCTTGGATCTATCCAAATACTTAACGAAAGCTTCCAGCCCTCCCTCATAATGAAGGTCTAAAGTATTTGTTTCTACATGTCTGGAATCAGTTAACCTAATTAGAACACCAGAATTTAAAAATGCTAACTCTCTAAGTCGATGCTCAAGGGTAGCAAATTCATATTCAGTAGTTCCAAATATATTTGATGAAGCTAAAAAAGTTACCTGTGAACCAGTTTTATCACCAGCTTCACCGACTGCTTCCAAGGGCTTATCAACCTCCCCATTTGCAAACTTTATTAAATGCTCTTTTCCATCCCGCCATATTTTTAACTCAAGCCATTCAGACAATGCATTTACTACAGAAACCCCCACACCATGAAGTCCACCCGAAACTTTGTAGGAATTTTGATCAAACTTACCCCCGGCATGCAAGTGAGTCATTATCACCTCAGCAGCCGGCACACCTTCCTCCTCATGTAAATCTACCGGTATACCTCGGCCATTATCTGATACAGTTACTGAACCGTCACCATTTAGGGTTACCAACACGCTATCACAGTGACCAGCTAAAGCTTCATCAATTGAATTATCAACAACCTCATATACCATATGATGCAAACCTGAGCCATCATCAGTATCCCCAATGTACATACCAGGTCGCTTTCTGACAGCGTCTAAGCCCTTTAAAACTTTTATTGAGGTGGCGTCGTAACCCTCACCTGATTCTGAGTCTTTTAAAGGCTCTTTGTCTTGTTTAGTTGAATTTTTTTTCTTTGCCATTTTATGTGTCCAGTCTATCCAATTTTTAGCTTGCTTCAGTCAATGTTGAGTTAAAAACATTAAAATATTGAGTATTAAACCCTGAATCTTCAAAAAGTGATCTATCTGTTCCTGTCATCCATGCCTGCGCACCCATATCGCCTATAATTGAAAATAATTCCGAGCGCCTAGATTTGTCCAAATGGGCGCCCACCTCATCCAATAACATAACAGGCATTCTGGATTTTTCTTCATGTTGCAAATTAGCTGCTGCCAATATTATTCTTATAAGAAGAGCCTTTTGTTCACCAGTTGAACATTTTGAAGCCCCCATTCCACTTTCACGATGTAATACTGCCAGGTCACTTTTGTGTGGCCCCAGGTCCGTTACCCCTGAATGACAATCATATTGCCTAGAGTCTAGCAGGGAAGCTCTATATTTATCCTCAACCTCAATCGCGGGAACATCAAAAAGCCAGCCCTCCAGTTTTCCCGTCATACCTAACTCGGCAGCTGGAAAAACTCCGTATTGTTCTCTGGTGATTTTATTTAATTTCTCTATCATCCCCATTCTAGAGGCTGTTAGCGCTACACCGCTAGTCACCATGGTTTCTTCCAGAGACGAGAGCCATTCCTTATTATAAGTTCCTTCTTTGAGAAGTTTGTTTCTACCCCTCATACAGCTTTCGTACTCTGTTACTCGAGCTGCATGTTCTGGGTCAAGTCCGATCACTAACCTGTCAACAAAACGCCGCCTTCCTGCCGCCCCCTCTGCAAAAATTCTATCCATCGACGGAGTTAACCAAAGCGCTGAAAGATGGTAACCTAGCGCAGACTGAGTTCCGCAATTCTTTCCGTCAATTTTAACAACGCGCCTAGCTTTTTGATTAACTTCGGATGTCTGCTCAAGACCTGTACCAATATCGGTAAAAAGGCCATTATAACAAACTTTCCCTGATATTGCCCATTTTAGGGGATTATCTATAATTGTTTGCACTTCTTTCATTGGTTGAAAAACTTCAGATTTAGCACTCAAACTAGTAAAGGTTAGGTCCGTATATTTAGCACCCCTCAAACCTCTGCCAGGAACCAAGTATGATATTGCCTCTAGTATGTTTGTTTTACCGGATCCGTTCGGTCCAGTTAGAACCACAGGACCCTTATCTACCTTCACTGACAATTTTTCGTAACATCTAAAATTACTTAAGTTCAGTTTTTCAACAAAAAGAGTCCCAAAACTAGCTAAAGAAGTTTTGCAAAAACTATTATCGTTCAGCACTTCTTTTACGCACTCCATTTTATTAAATAGTTAACCACAGAACAGAATTGTTTTAGTTATTAATTTGTTTCTCAAAAAATTAATATTGCTAAACTCATACTCTCATAGGCATTAATACGTATAGAGTGGTATCATCGCTAGTATCCTGAACCAAAGTTGGCGACGCCGAATCGGCAAGAGTAAATCTAGCTAAATCACCTTCTATCTGCTGAGTAATATCCAACAAGTACCTAGAGTTAAAGCCTATTTCCACACCATCAGCCGAATAATCTACACCAAGCTCTTCAACAGCAGAACCATTTTCAGTGCTTATTACAGATAAAAGCAAGTTTCCAGAAGTTAACCCTAACTTAATGGCACGTGATTTATCTGAGGAAATAGCCGATACTCTGCTTACGGCCTCTGAAAAGTCGGAAGTATTAACTTCTAGCACTTTATCGTTACCAGTAGGTATAACCCTCCCATAATCTGGGAAAGTCCCATCTATTAATTTTGTTGTAAAAACCACGCCATCAAATGAAAACCTGATCCTTGTATCGGAAACCGACACTCGAATATTTTCTCCAAATTCTTCAGCTAATTTTCTAAGCTCCGTTACGGCTTTTCTAGGTACTATCACTCCTGGCATGCTCTCCGCACCCTGAGGACAGTCAACCTCGACTTTTGCCAACCTATGACCATCCGTTGCAACTGCCCTGAGTTTAGTCGTTCCATCTACATCTGAAACGTGAATATAAATCCCATTAAGATAGTAACGCGTTTCCTCGGTGGAAATAGCAAATTTAGTTCTATCAATAAGAGTTCGAAGAGCTTTTGCTGGTAATTCGAAATTGTGGGGAAGTTCATCCCCGGAAAGCACAGGGAAATCTTCTGTAGGCAAACAACTCAGGGTAAATTTTGACCGGCCAGAGTTTAACACCAAATTTTGACTGTCTTCTGTGTTATCAAGCTCTACCTGACTACCCTCTGGAAGTTGCCTCACTATATCAAAAAGTGTGTGCGCTGGCGCCGTTGTAGAGCCCGATGTTTCAACAGCTGCTGGAACAGTCTCCACTATATCTATATCCATATCCGTGGAATTGAGGCTCAAACTCTCGCTTTGCGCATCAAACTTAACGTTAGATAAAACAGGAATAGTATTACGACGTTCAACCACGCTCTGGACGTGCCCAAGAACCTTCATTAAAAGACCGCGCTCAATTGTTAATTTCATAATATATGATCTGTAATTTCCTAAAACTTCAAACTAAACCTTTAAAAACTTATGCTTTTAAAGCACCTCAAATACTTTACATTATTATACCAAAATTTGAAAATATCTGAAGCCTTTTCAGGGCAATTTTATCCCCGACACATTTTTATCCATTGTAATTGTAATGATTGGCCAATAGAGGAAAATTCTATGCTTCTAACATTCTTTTCAATAATTCAACATCCTCTGCGAAAGAGGAATCAATATCTCTCAGTTCATCAACCTTTTTAACTGCATGCATAACAGTTGTATGATCACGCCCACCAAATTTTCTACCAATTTCTGGCAAGGACCTCGAAGTTAGTTGTTTTGCCAAATACATAGCAACTTGTCTAGGTCGAGCAACAGAACGAGATCTTCTTGCAGAATGCATATCAGCCAATCTAATGTTGAAGTGTTCAGCCACCCTTTTTTGAATCTCTTCAATAGTCACCCGCCTATCATTGGCTCGAAGCAAGTCATGCAACACCTCCTGGCAAGTTTCTAATGTTAGCTCCCTACCTACCAGTTGTGTATGAGCTGCAACTCTATTTAGTGCTCCCTCCAACTCTCTGACGTTAGCGGTAATTTTGTGAGCCAAGAATTCAATAACTTTTCTTGGCGCATCAATATTGAGTTTTTCAGCCTTCATCTCCAGAATCGCTAACCGCAGTTCATAAGTAGTGGTGTGAATATCTGCTACGAGCCCACAATTAAGCCTTGATTTTAGTCTATCCTCAAGACCCTCCAGCTCTGACGGCGACTGGTCAGCCGAAAGAATAATTTGTCTTCCCTGATCTACCAAAGCATTAAAGGTATGAAAGAACTCTTCCTGTGTTGCATCACGACCACCTATAAACTGAACATCATCAATCATAAGCACATCAACGGACCTAAATTGCTCTTTGAAGTCAACAGTGTTTTGTTCCCTCAGCGCCCTCACGAAACGATACATAAATTTTTCGGCGGAAAGGTACATTATCGTTCTCGACGGATCTCGCTCCAAAATTTCCCACGCAATAGCGTTCATCAGGTGTGTTTTACCTAAACCAACACCCCCGTACAAAAACAATGGATTAAAAGGAACGGTGGCGGCCTCTGCCACTCTTCTAGCAGCCGCATATGCAAATTCATTTGGTTTCCCAACCACGAACTGATCAAACGTAAACTTGGGATCTAAAGGAGCCGCAATTTCTCCCTTACTCTCTTTGTCCCCGCTAATTCCAGATTGTTTAACTTTGCCTTTTGCACCGTCTACAATAAAACTACTTTCATTTTCCCTGTCTTGGGGTGTTAAGTTGGGTTTGGTTTGTATAACGAGGGACACTGATTGGATTGAGGCTACTTCATCGTTCCATAGCACCTTTAGCCGCTCTATATAATTAGCCTGAATCCAATCCCGCATAAAGCGACTTGGAACAGAACATGATACCTCTGAACCCTTTACTTCTATAATGGCCATTGGCTTAAGCCAATTTTCAAATGCCGACTCCCCTATATCCGCCTTGAGCTGATCACAAATCTTGGACCAATGCGTTTTTAACTGGCGACTATCCATCTAAACCCCAATTAGTTGAGTTTTTAAGAATTATTTGAACCAAACAGAACTGCAGCTTCAAGCCCAGTACAATACTCAAAAGGTTCAGCAAAGAAAACATAAAACGAACTACCCCCCATTGAACTCTAACACTAAGACAAAACGCGGAGCTAAAATTCAGAAGGTACCTTACTAGCGCAAATATTTTGATTCAAGTACGTCTATCAATATTTGTATAAAATAAAATTCTTGACAGAAAACAGATTCTCGAATCCTAAACCACAAACCAAAACCCAAAAGGTCTCAATTTTCTATTTTGTTTTCAACTTTTCTAGAAATTAAACTTACGGCCCGGGTATTAAGTTTGTGCTTTTACTACCCTATTATTTAGCCGAGAAAGTTTCCGTGCCGCAGTATTAGGATGAAGTATACCCTTTTGTGCACCTCTCATAAGTGCGGGCTGAACTTCTTTTAACGACTCCTTTGCCCCTTCTATATCACTATCCGAAAGAGCCTTTTCAACTTTCTTTACTAAAGTTCTTATTTCACTCATTCTATCGCGATTAACGACCCGCCGTCTTCTGGTCTGTCTAATTCTCTTCTTTGCTGAGGCATGGTTAGCCATAAGTAAATCTTCCAATGTATCCGAGTGTGCTGGTTATATAGAGGGTTAGTTTGGAGGTCAAGTCCAGAACGTCACTATACTACTTTTGTTCTACAAAACTACCTTTGTTTATAGGGACAATAATAAGAGCTCCTTCCACTCTGTTTTATTCTCCTAACACCTCCGATCACTTCCCAATCACATTTGCATTCAAAGCAGGGGTTCCCCTCGCGACCATAAACCCTGAAACTATTTTGAAAATATCCCAAATCGCCAGTAGGGCCAATATGATCCCTAAGTGTAGAACCACCCGCCTCTATAGCCTCCAGAAGCACCTCTTTTATACTAACAACTAACCTTTCCAACTTTACTCCAACAACATTTTTTGCCAGACGCCTAGGTGATATATTAGCTCTAAAAAGACTTTCACAGGCATAAATATTTCCTAAACCAGCAACGGCTTTCTGGTCCAAAAGTACAGACTTGATAGGTGTTCTTCTATCTTTTATCCAGTTGGCCAGCCATTTTGAGCTAAAACCATCCCCCAAAGGTTCCGGGCCCAAGGTTTCAAATAATCTATGCCGAGAAATAGAACTGGCCTTAACCATCAACAAGAGACCAAATTTTCTCGGATCGGTAAACCTAATTATGGCACCATTTGTGGTTTGCAGGTCCACATGATCATGAGGGCCCAACTGGTTTGGTTTTGATCCAGGTTGGAAAATCGACATCCGCCCAGACATACCTAGATGAAAAATAATTATATTGGCATCATCAAGATAAATAAAAATATATTTTGCCCTCCTAGTTACATTAGTTATTTGACGACCAACAGCCCTGCTTCTAAAATTTACTGGTATGGGAAAACGAAGTTTGTATTCCCTAATAATAACGTCCTTGAGAATGGC